>CAMHMG010000089.1 GCA_946186175.1 uncultured Clostridia bacterium
CGTCGGGAACAACAAAACATCTCTTATCGCTGCACTGTCTGTAAGCAACATACAAAGTCTGTCGATACCGTATCCGATACCACCTGTAGGCGGCATACCGATCTCAAGAGCATTAAGGAAGTCTTCGTCTGTGTGGTTTGCTTCCTCATCTCCGGCATCAGCAAGCTTATCCTGCTCTGCGAAACGCTCTCTCTGGTCAATAGGATCATTTAACTCCGAATATGCGTTACACATCTCCCAACCATTCATGAACATCTCGAAACGCTCAACGTACTCAGGATTCTCAGGTTTCTTCTTAGTAAGAGGTGAAATCTCAATCGGATGATCCATAACAAATGTAGGCTGGATAAGATGCTCCTCAACAAACTCCTCAAAGAAGAGATTAAGGATGTCACCCTTCTTGTGATGATCTTCATACTCAATATTCTTCTCATCAGCAAGTTTCTTAGCTTCCTCTGTATCCTTAACTTCGTTCCAGTCAATGCCTGCATACTTCTTAACAGCATCAACCATTGTAATTCTCTCAAACGGCTTACCGAGGTCCATCTCGATTCCGTTATATGAAATCTTAGTTGTACCGAGAACTTCCTGTGCAACGTAACGGTACATCTCCTCAGTAAGATCCATCATCCCATTATAATCTGTATATGCCTGATAAAGTTCCATCAAAGTAAACTCAGGATTATGTCTTGTATCAAGACCTTCGTTACGGAATACTCGACCAATCTCGTAAACTCTCTCAAGTCCTCCTACGATAAGTCTCTTTAAGTAAAGCTCAAGAGATATACGAAGCTTAAGATCCTCATCAAGCGCATTGAAATGTGTCTCGAAAGGACGGGCAGCCGCACCACCTGCATTTGAAACAAGCATAGGTGTTTCAACTTCCATAAATCCCTTAGCATCAAGGAACTTACGGATTGTGCTGATGATCTGTGATCTCTTGATAAATGTATCCTTTACCTCAGGACTCATGATGAGGTCAACATAACGCTGACGATATCTCATATCTACATCCTTAAGACCATGAAACTTCTCGGGAAGGATCTGTAATGACTTTGTAAGTAAGGTAACCTCATGTGCGTGAATTGAAATCTCGCCTGTCATGGTTCTGAAAACAAAACCTTTAACACCTACTATATCGCCGATATCATACTTCTTAAAATCCGCATAAGACTCTTCACCAATTCCATCTCTTGAAACATATAACTGAACATTGCCAAGCTTGTCCTGAATATTAGCAAATGCTGCCTTACCCATTACACGCTTGCTCATGAGACGTCCTGCAACACTGACCTCAATAGGCTTTGCATCCATGATTTCACGGCGCTCTTCGTAATCTTTCTTTCTAAGAGGTCTTGCCTCCTCCTCAGGAAGTCCTGAAACATCTACAGGCTCTCTTCCTGCAAGTAACTCTGCCTCTAACTTATTGTATTCCTCAGCACACTCTTTTGTGTGATATGTCACGTCATATTTTGTAATAACAAACGGATCCTTACCCGCTGCCTGAAGGTCAGCTAGTTTCTCTCGTCTAACCTTTCTTAACTGGTTGATATCCGGTTCTTGTTGTTGATTCTTATTATCTCCCACGGTATTTCTCCTTTTTATCTTTTATTTTCTTTTTTACCATTAATTATTTGAACAAACAGTCAAATAACGAATTAACTTTCATAGTAAAAGGGGGAACAGTTATCGACCATTCCCCGTAATCTGACCTCATTTACTCTTCATCTAAACTGATATCTATAATCTCAATCTGGAACGATCCGTTCGGAGCCTCAACCTCTACTACCTCACCTGTCTTCGAGCCCATTAAAGCTGCACCGATTGGTGATTCATTGGAAATCTTATTGTTGAGGAAGTCTGCCTCTGTTGATCCAACAAGTTTGAATTTCTCAATCTTTCCTGTCTCTACACGTTTCACGGTAACAACACAACCAACATTAACTTTCTCTTTGTCTACCTCATCTGTGTATACGATTTCAACATTCTTAAGGATTGACTCAAGCTCTTCAATTCTTGCCTCAATCTCTTTCTGCTCATCCTTAGCAGCGTCATACTCAGCATTCTCTGATAAGTCACCCTGTTCTCTGGCTTCCTTGATCTTCTGTGCTACCTCTTTACGCTTAACAACTCTAAGCTCCTGTAACTCGTCTTCAAGTCTCTTAAGACCCTTGTCTGTCAAAAGATTTTTCTTCTCTGCCATATCTTCTCACCCTTCCATATAAAATAATATTATTACTCTGCCTCTGTTGCTGCTTCTGTTGTTTCATCCTCAGCTTCATTTGCCTCTGTTGCTGCTTCTGTGCTGTCTACCTTAACCGCACTTTCCATAAGAAGATCCATAACCTTCTGGGTAAGGATCGGAACATCGAAATAATCCTCACCATAATCCTTCTTAAGCTCATCAGCACTCTTAGAGTACATATCTGCTGCTTCTTTAATCTTCTCGTCTCTCTCCTCGTCAGTTACTTCAATTCCTTCAGCATCAGAAATACAATAAATTACCATCTTTTGATTAAGATATTCCTTAACATAATCAGTAATTCCCTTTTTGAGAGCCTCTTCAGAAGTATATCCATACATAGAAAGGAAGTCTTCATAAGAATATCCATAGCTTTCATAGCTTGCCGCCTGCTGTTTGAAGTTATTAAACTCATCATCAATAAGTTTCGTAACTTCAGCTTCGTCATAACCTGAAATCTCAGCATTAGCAACTACCTTATCAAATACGGATTTTTTAGCATTATTCTCTGCTGTAGTCTTATTCTGATCCTCAAGATCCTTGCGGATTGACTCCTTGTATGCATCAATAGTATCATAATCTGTATTATCCTTAACCAAAGCATCCGTTAATTCCGGTGTATTCTCAACGGATATAGTATTGATAGTAACGTCAAAGGTTACTCCCTGACCTGCTTTAGTCGGATCATTAGGGTATTCATCAGGGAACTTCAATGCAAGTGTTACTTTCTCGCCAATATTATGGCCTACAAGCCCTGCTTCAAATCCTTCGATAAATGAATTAGATCCGATCGTAAGATCATAGCCCTCAGCACTTCCACCGTCAAATTCTTCACCATTCATAGTACCTACATAATCAATATTGACTATATCTCCATCCTGTACCGCACGGTCTGTAATCTCTTCCTTTGTTTTAAGACCATCAAGAAATGAATCAAGCTTATTCTGTATGTCATCTTCCGTCACCTCAGCAATATCTAAGGTATATTCTATTCCTTTGTAGTCTCCGAGTTTGACATATTTGTTGTAATACTTCACCTTATTACTGCCACATCCGGTAAGACCTAAAATCATAACACCGGCTAATAAAAATGCACCAATTCCCTGTTTCTTCATTTTCCATATTCCTTCCATATAATAGTCGTCTGTTTGAAACCAGTTATCAATACATACATATTAATATGTATATTCTGTATTTGTAAAACACACTTATTCAGTTATATCACAAACTTTAACAAAAATAAAGACCATATTGCAAAAGTTCACAGAAATACCATCATCCCCTTATATTGCGTATTTTTAGACTATTGCACTTTTTTTAACACATTATCTTGTGTTTTTACCATTTACAATATCAATATAGAATGGTATAATACATCTCAGCATTAATGAAATGATAAAGGAGTCGGGATATGAAAGTTATTAAAAGAGACGGGACAACCGTTTCGTATGATCGCAACAAGATCAAGATTGCCATTCAGAAAGCCAATGCTGAAGTCGAACCTTCAGAGAAAGTAACAGATGATACTATCGAGTACATCATTAATTGTATTGAAACCAAGAACAGATCACGTATGTTAGTTGAAGACATCCAGGATATCATTGAGCAGAAGCTCATGGACGAGAAAAAGTTTGTTCTTGCGAAAACTTACATTATATATAGATATTCCAGAGAGCTTGTCCGCAAGGCTAACACTACAGATGATTCTATATTGAGTCTCATTCAAAATAGAAATAAGGATGTTATGGAAGAGAATTCTAACAAGAACGCTACCGTAGCTTCGACTCAGAGAGACTTGATCGCCGGAGAAGTATCTAAGGATCTTACCAAGAGAATCTTACTTCCCGAGAAGATTTCAAAGGCACATGAAGAGGGAGTACTACATTTCCACGATGCAGATTACTTCCTTCAGCCAATATTTAACTGCTGTCTAATTAACATCAAAGATATCTTAGACAACGGTACCGTAATGAACGGCAAGCTGATCGAAAGTCCTAAGAGTTTCCAGGTTGCATGTACCGTTATGACACAGGTTATTGCTGCGGTTGCAAGCAGTCAGTACGGTGGACAATCAGTTGATATCAGACATCTTGGAAAATATTTGAGAAAGTCCCGTGATAAATTTAAGGCAAAGATTTCTGCTGAATTTCAGGGCACAGTAACAGAAGATGTTATAGATAGAATGGTAAATGAACGTCTTCAGGACGAATTGCGTTCAGGTGTCCAGACCATTCAGTATCAGATCAATACATTGATGACTACTAACGGTCAGTCTCCGTTTGTCACCTTATTCCTTAACTTAGACAAGAATGATGAATATATCAAAGAGAACGCGATGATTATAGAAGAAGTTCTTCGCCAGCGCCTTGAGGGAATCAAGAATGAGAAGGGAGTTTATGTTACACCTGCATTCCCTAAGCTCATTTATGTTCTTGATGAACACAACTGCTTAAAGGGCGGAGAATATGATTATATTACAGAATTAGCTGTCAAATGTTCAGCTAAGAGACTTTATCCCGATTATATATCCGCTAAGAAAATGCGCGAGAATTATGAGGGCAATGTCTTCTCATGTATGGGATGCCGAAGCTTCTTGACTCCTTGGAAGGATGAGAACGGTGATTACAAATTTGAGGGACGTTTCAATCAGGGCGTTGTAAGTCTCAATCTTCCACAGATTGGAATAATTGCCGCCGGTGATGAGGAGAAATTCTGGAGTCTTTTGGAAGAACGCCTTGATCTCTGCTATGAAGCTTTAATGTGCAGACACAATGCATTAATGGGAATCACTTCTGACGTCAGTCCAATTCACTGGCAGTATGGTGCAATTGCAAGACTTGACAAGGGTGAAAAGATTGATAAGTTATTACTTGACGGTTACTCAACAATTTCACTGGGATATATCGGTCTTTACGAAGTTACCAAACTCATGAAGGGTGTAAGTCACACCACTCCTGCCGGTCAGGAATTTGCTCTTCGTGTAATGAACAGACTCCGAGCAGCAACAGATAAATGGAAAGCAGAAACAGGAATAGGATTTGGCTTATATGGAAGTCCAGCAGAAAGCCTCTGCTATCGTTTTGCAAGAATCGATCTTGAAAGATTCGGAAGCATACCTGATATTACAGACAAGGGATATTATACCAATTCATACCATGTTGATGTAAGAGAAAGTATTGATGCATTCAGTAAGTTCCGCTTTGAAAGCCAGTTCCAGAAGATTTCATCAGGCGGTGCCATTTCATACGTTGAGATTCCTAATATGCGCAACAACTTAGATGCATTGGCTGAGGTTGTCCGTTTCATTTACGATAATATTCAGTACGCCGAATTTAACACAAAGTCTGATTACTGCCACGAATGTGGTTACGACGGCGAGATAATGATCAATGATGATAACGAGTGGGAATGTCCACAGTGCGGTAACAAAGATCACGCCAAGATGAATGTAACCAGAAGAACATGCGGATATCTTGGAGAGAACTTCTGGAATGTCGGTAAGACTAAGGAAATCAAGGCAAGGGTACTTCATCTGTAGTCATTTTGACCACAGTTAATAATGACTAACTATCCCGGATGGTTTATGATGTATCTAAGACAGCGTATTGTCATTTCATCATTTTAACCTCCGGGAAATATACTTTATGAATAGGAATTTTTGATATGAACTACGCAGCAATTAAGAAATATGATGTTGCCAATGGTCCCGGGGTACGCGTAAGCCTATTTGTCAGCGGTTGTACCCACCACTGTCCGGGATGTTTTAACAAAGAAACTTGGGACTTCAACTACGGGAAGCCATTTGACAGCGATGTTATTAATGAAATAATCGAGGCTATACAGCCAAGTTATATAAGAGGATTTACCCTGCTTGGCGGTGAACCGTTTGAATATAAGAATCAGATAGCTGTATTGCCACTGTTAAAAGAGATTCGAGCGCACTATCCAACCAAAGATATCTGGTGCTACACAGGCTACGATTTTGAAAAAGACTTATTAGGCGACATGGCCAAGCAATATTCTGAAACTTATGAGATGTTGTCTTTGATAGACATATTGGTAGATGGAGAATTTGTTGAAGCTAAGAAGGATCTCGCACTTCGATTTCGCGGATCATCTAACCAAAGAATCATTATGGTTCCTGAATCCTTAGAACAGAATAAGGTTGTTCTATGGGATGATACCAGGGATTTTTTAATATACTAGATTATTATGGAACGGGTGTCAAAAGTATCTTTTGGCACCTGATAATATTCAGAAAGAGGACATATATGCTTACAGAAAACGTTGCAGTTAAGAAATTAAGAGATAATGCCGTAATACCTACTTACGGATCAGAGTATGCCGCAGGCGCTGACTTATATGCCTGCATTGATGAAGTCACAGAATTTGAACCCGGAGAAACTAAGCTCATTCCAACAGGTCTTGCCATGGAGATACCTGTCGGATATGCGGGATTAATATACGCAAGAAGCGGGGTGGCATCAAAGAAGGGCTTAGCTCCTGCCAACAAGGTCGGCGTTGTGGATGCTGATTACAGAGGAGAGATAATGGTTGCTCTTCACAACCATAGTACAGAAAAGAAATCAATAGAGCCCAAAGAGAGAATTGCTCAGCTTGTGATCGCACCATATCTTACGGCGGTTTTCCATGAAACTGATGAGTTAAATGATACTGTCCGTGGGGAAGGAGGTTTCGGGTCAACCGGAAGGAAATAATATAATTACGCCAATACATTTCTATGAATATCTTGGCAATAATATAGGGATTGATCAATCAGTGAGTCAATCCCTTTTATTTTTACTTTTTCTTCTTAACTTCTTCCCTTGATAACACATACTCTATCTCTTCGCGTTGAAGTTCTGACAGATCTTCAGGATTTCTACATTTAAGCTCTTGGGCTTCTTCTTTGGTTATCAGTGGTCTTAACAATACTTTATGGTTCTCGACAGGTATGTATGAAACCTTCTTCTTATCTGAAATGGAACGCAGACCGTAATATAATATCTGATCTCCGCTTTTGGGTGATAACTTGGTCAATTCTGCAACCTGGCATACGCCCATCGTCTCACTGAAGATTATATCCTTTTTCTCAAACATCCCTGTCACCTCCTTCTGTCAAGGAACTGCTAATACCATACTGATTTGATTATATCATCCATAATATTGCAAACTCTCATTTATCTGAAGAACTCTTTTATGTTGTAGTTCATCCGTTACATCAAACAGAGCCTTACACTTTAATATATACAACATTACTTCTCCATAAGCCAGAATGCAGCCGAATATGGTGGGAGCTCACTTCCTCCGCCAAAGTCATGAGGCTCTCCTGTTATCAAATCTGTTGCCATTCCACAACCGGCATCAAAATGTGCTGTATATGGCTGATCTGAAGCATTGATTGCTACAAGCACTCTTTCACCATCGCATGCACGTTCAAATATACACTGATGATTGGTTAGTACCACATTTCTGAAGTTACCATAGTTAAGAGCCTTACTTCCCTTCTTAGCATTTGCAAGCTTGGAAATAAACTCAGAAAGCTCATTGAATTCGGGCTTATCAAAGCAAGCACGAAGCGCAGGATCACCCTCACTCTTATGAGCCTTTGCTCCCCACTCACTTCCATAATATACGCAAGGAATTCCCGGCATACCAAATGCAAGTGCATATATTATAGGTAGATGCTTCTCGTTGCTAAGTATGCTTGCTACTCTTGTGACATCATGATTATCTACAAATGATAATAAATGTCTTCCCTTATATAAAGTCCACTGTTCAGGTCCGAACTGTCTTGCTAAGGAATGGCATATCTCAAACATATTCATACTGTTAAAACTTGAGTATAGTCCCTTATAGCATTCATAATTAGTTACTGAATGACACATTGCATCATTCATCCACTGATTATAATCACCATGCAAGGTCTCGCCAACAATGAAGAAATCTGCTTTAAGTCCATCTGTAAATTGGCGAAGTCTTCTAAGAAAATCATGATCAAGGCAGTAAGCAACATCAAGTCTTAATCCATCAATATCAAATTCTTCTACCCAGCCCTTAACAGCAGAAAAAATGTGCTGTATAACTTCTTCATTTCTCAGATTAAGTTTGACAAGGTCATAATTACCTTCCCATCCCTCATACCAAAGACCGTCATTATAGTTAGAATTGCCTTCAAAACTGATATGAAACCAATCTCTGTAGCGAGAGCCTTCCCTGTTCTGCAATACATCCTGAAATGCCCAGAAGCCTCTTCCCACATGGTTAAATACTCCGTCTAACACAACCTTGATCCCTGACTCATGAAGCTTCTCGCACACCTTCTTAAAATCTTCATTCGTGCCAAGTCTGCAATCAATCTTAGTATAATCTCTTGTATTATATCCATGAGTATCAGATTCAAATACAGGCGAAAAATATATTGCATTAGCTCCTAACTTCTCAATATGGGGAATCCAATCGATCACTTTCAATATTCTTGATTCCTGATTGCCATCATTTTCAAACGGAGCACCGCAAAATCCCAAAGGATAAATCTGATAAAATACACTCTCATATGCCCACATATTAGTATCCTCCTACTTCTGTTGTTCATCAATTACAAGGCATCTATTCAGCTATGCTTCATAGATACACGACAGGCATGGTTAACGTCAATTCCAGTATACCTGTACAATCACATTACAAGTACAATAGCTTGCGTCACAACCTTGCTCATTATACCACATATATAGTAGAAGTGTCAAAAATATCCAAAATAATAATATACGAAAAGTCCCAAAGATATACTTCAGGACTTCTCATGAAATAATCGGATGACAAACGGTACTTTTAACATCCATTGAAAACTATAAATGCTCACGGCTGTATCTTACCATACGCCTTGCCAAGTTCTAAGGTTTTCCCCTTATACTGTGCCATCTCACTGACTGATACTACTTGAAAACCGCGTTCTTTAAGCTGTGGTAGTAACAATTCAACAGCTTCTGCAGTTGACTCATAAATGTCATGCATCAGTATAATATCCCCATCCTTAGCTTCTGCTAATACTTTATCACACACTGTCTGAGCATTTCTGCTCTTCCAGTCTTCAGAATCTACATCCCACAATATTACCGGTTTATCTAATAATGCTAACACATTATCATCATATGCTCCATACGGCGGGCGAATAACTGTCGTTCTCTCACCTGTTGCTTTCTCAACCGAATCATCAACCTTACCAATCTGCTGTGTAATATCTCCGTCCGATAATTCAGTCAGATTCTTATGATCTGCTGTATGATTACCTATCTCACAACCATTTGCCAGTATAGCCTGTAAGAGATCAGGGAACTGTTCCGTCTGTCTGCCTACAGTAAAAAATGTCGCATGTGAATAATTAGCTGACAAAGCCTCTAATATACGCATAGTTGCCTTAGAACTCGGACCATCATCAAAGGTAAATGCAACCATTGGTGCATTGGGATCTATCTGCTCCGGATTAGTCTCTCCAATTCTTCTATATCTGTACATCGAAAGAAAACTGCCGACACCTGAACTTATATCTTTGGCAGCAATTTCTTTTTCTACACCTTTGTTAATCGTCTCCTTATGAGTTAATGTATAATACCATTGTCTGAACCTGCTGTTAGGTGTGGCTTGAGAAGCAAGAATACATATTGTACTAACAAGCAGAATATATACAGCAAAGAACAATCTGTTATATCCATATTTCTCTCTCAAATGATGTAAATCAAATTTTCTATTATTATAAGTACTGTCAGAAAGATCATAATCTATGTACTTTTTTCTAAAAGATTTATTAATTCTCTTAACTAATCTTCTTCCATTACGCTTAAGTTTTCTTTTTAATTTATGTATATTCATTATATGATTATCTATCCTTTGTATGTGTGTAATAATTATGTAAACCATTAAATATAGCTCAGAATAACATAATCTACGCAATTGCACAAGTAATTATGCAATACAAAATGCTAATGATTTATGTTCATCCATCTATAATATAGCATACATTTATAAAAAATCTATAGCAAATACCATAAATAATTCTTAAGATTTTATATATTAATTATTAACGTATCATATCCTTCACTTTCTAATTTTCTCTCAAGCTTTGCTGCATCATCCAGATCATCTTCCCTGCCAACTACAACAGCATAAAACGGACGTCGATTAATCACTCTTACATTATATCCTTTTCTCTCTAACTCCATAGCCTGATAAAGTGCATTTTCATATCGGCTGTATAATCCAACCTGTACGCCAAATCCTCTATTCTCCATCGTTTCCTCGTCAGTCCTGCCTGTATTTCCCATACTGTTATCAGCCAAAAGCACCCCATCATTTTCCACAGCAGAATTATTACTGTCACCGACGGTTTCCTCAATAGCCCGTGCTATGGCATTTGCTATATCATCAAATCTGGTGTCAAAAAGCTCATTATCTGCATCGGTATTGATAAAGCCCGTTTCAATCAGAACAGCTGGCATGTTGGTTCTCTTAAGGACTACCAGATTGGTTCTTTCCGGTACGCCGAGATCATTAAAGCCCACTTCACTAAGCTCACGGTTGATATTTCTAGCAAGTTCTGCCTTAATTCCTTCATCCGCATATACTAGCGTCTGAACACCACTATAGGTATTACGCTGCGGACTTGAATTCCTATGAAATGATACAAAGTAGTCACCTTCGTTTTCATTAGCAATTCTCGCCTTATCAATCGGGCGCTGATATACATCCTCCGTTCTGGTATACACAACAGGAAAACCATCCGCGGTCAAAATCTGTCCGACTGCAAGCGCAAGCCTTAGGTTGTCATCCTTCTCAAGTCTTCCGTTATCAAAGGCTCCGTTGTCGAAGCCGCCATGAGGTACATATTATTAACGCAAATATTGATTGTTTTCTCCCGTAGATAATTCGGGAATATTGATTTTTTTGATATTATGAAATAATCTGATACTGTTGAAAAGCCATCTGCTCTTCATCTGATACTTTTATGAATATATTATTGTTTGTCCTACAATCACATATAGATATGAGTCTTCTACTCATATTCAATTCAGCATATGCTATATAATCATTTATTATTCTCTTCAAAATTCTCAGGAAATAAATCTTTCAATTCAACAGAAAAATTATAAACGATCTTAATCCGCCTATCCTCAAAGACTATAATCTCATGAATCATTTCAACTACTATATCCCGATCAAGTTGTTCTACCCTCTTCATTTCCAAGAGATGCCTTATCCACT
>CAMHMG010000090.1 GCA_946186175.1 uncultured Clostridia bacterium
ACATTTGAACTTAATGAAATAATTAAGGCTGCTATACCAATTAGAGCTAGGTCTGCAGGAGGGCACCCTTCCAAAAGAACATTTCAGGCTATCCGGATTGAGCTTAATCAAGAGTTGACCATCCTTGAACAATCCATTGACCAAATGATAGACCTGTTAAATTCAGGGGGCCGAATTTGCATAATTACGTTCCATTCTTTAGAAGATCGGATTGTAAAGAGGAGATTTCGAATTAAAGAAAATCCTTGTACATGCCCTCCCGACTTTCCTAAATGTGTGTGCGGTAAGGTTTCTAAGGGTAAAGTGATTACAAGAAAACCTATACTGCCTTCCGAACAGGAAATACTGGAAAATAGACGGAGTAAAAGTGCAAAACTTAGAATATTTGAGAAAATATAATTGGTATTTACATAGATATAAAACGACAATGCTAAGCTCACCTATCGCCTAAAGGCTCAGGCTTGCTAAGCGTCGCCGTATACAGAAAGTAACCCAATTAGTCATCGCCTAAAGGCTTGACTTCTTGGACTTTCATTGTAAAACTACGAACGAAAAGTGTATTTAGAAAAGGGGATTAGAGCGTGGAAGAGAGAAACAGAGAGTATTATTACATTGAAGGAAATGCAGCAAGAAAGATTGCAACGGTACCGGTAAGGGAAGAAAGACCCGAAAGAAAGCAAGAACACAGAGTCAATGAAAAGATCCAAAGAAACGCAAGAAAGGCGAAGTCCTTTGATCTGCAGTACACAATTGCATTAGTAATAGCCACGGTTATCCTTTTTGTTTCGTGTATATCTATGTTGACACTTAAGGCTAACGTAACAGAACAGAGAAGACAGATTTCGATGTTAGAGAGTAATTTGAATGCTCTTACAGATAGCAACAATGAGACTAGTAAGAGATTGGAAAGTTCAGTCGATCTTACAAAGATATATGATGTAGCTACTAATGATCTCGGAATGGTATATCCGGGTAATGGTCAGGTTTTATCATATGAGGCAAGCAATCCTGATTATGTTAAACAATTCAAGGATGTGCCTACAGAATAAACAGGTGAAAAGATGGCAGCAAAAAGAAAGAAATTTCTAGCTAGGATGCAGGCAAAATTGTTTTTCGTTGTTGTGTTTTTTACAATCCTTTTCATAATTTTAATGATTAGAATTCTTTACATCAACGAAAAAGATGGCAAACGTTATGAAAAAATAGTACTTGCCCAGCAAAGTTACGATAGTATTGAGATCCCTTACAGAAGAGGTGATATATTAGATCGTAACGGCACACAGCTTGCTACAAGTGAGAAAGTATATAATTTAATAATAGAGCCCAAAAATATTCTTCAAAACGAGAAGGTTGAGAAAGATACCGTAGCTGCTTTGAAGAAATATTTTAATTTATCGGATGAAGTTATTAATGAGGCTTTGAAGGATGGCGGCTCACTCTACAAAAAAATGCTGAAAAAGCTCAAGTATGACCAGATCAAAGATTTTAAAGAGTTTGTTGCCGAACATGCAAAAGATGATGCAAAGAATGTCAAAGGCGTCTGGTTTGAAGATGAGTATGAACGTTATTATCCGTACGGATCCCTTGCCTGTCACGCTATTGGTTTTACAGTAAGTGGTAATGTGGGACAAGGTGGAATAGAGGGATACTACAGTGATGAACTTAATGGTATCAATGGAAGAGAGTACGGATATCTCACAAATGATATGACCTTGGAAAGAACAACAAAGCCGCCTGTTAATGGGTATAATGTTGTTTCAACAATTGATGCAAATGCACAGAACATTGTTGAAAAAAAGATCAATGCTTTTATGAAAGAGACAGGAGCAAAGAATGTTTCCGTGTTAGTTATGGATCCTAATTCTGCCGAAGTAATAGCGATGGCTAATTCTAACAGTTTTGATCTGAATGAACCGTATGAAGACAGTGCTATAGAATATCAGTTCAGCGCAGATGACGCAAAGGGAAGTGTAGAGAGCCAGATCAAGGCATTGACAGAAGAAGAGAGACTTGATCATCTTAATCAGGCATGGCGTAATTTCATCATATCTGATGGATTTGAGCCGGGATCTACTTACAAAACATTTACCATAGCAGGTGCGTTAGAAGATGGTGTTCTTAAAGGCGATGAATCATTTTTCTGTGGTGGACAGTTAGATGTTGCAGATTGGACTATTAAGTGCCACAATCATAACGGACATGGACAGGTAAGCGTTGAGGGTGCGCTTATGCAATCTTGTAACGTTGCTCTCATGCAGATTGCTCAGGCAGAGGGGCGCAAGACTTTTTCAAAATATCAGGATGAATTCGGTTTTGGAAATGTTACACATGTGGATCTTTCCGGAGAAGCAGCAGGACTTGTCTATGCTGAAGATAAATTAAATCCGGTTGAACTTGCAACATCTTCTTTCGGACAGGGTCTTACGGTTACTATGATGCAGATTGGAACAGCATTTTGCTCTGTAATAAATGGTGGTAATTATTATGAACCGCATATGGTAAAACAGATAGTTGACGAGAACGGTGGGGTCATCAATAACATTGAGCCCACGATCCTTAGAAAAACAATATCTTCAGAGACTTCGGAATTTATGAGAAAAGCACTTGAAGAGGTTGTTAGTAACGGTACAGCACGAAAGGCCCAGGTTGAGGGATATACGATTGGTGGTAAGACAGGTACTGCCGAAAAGCTTCCTCGTGGTAATGGTAAATACCTGCTTTCATTTATCGGTTTTGCACCTGTAGAGAATCCGCAGGTTGTTGTGTATGTTACTGTTGATGAACCGCATGTTGATGATCAGGCATCTTCCGGTCTTGGTACAATAATTGCACATTCAGTTTTTGAAGAACTTCTTCCATACATGAATATTTACCAGACAAATGCTGAGAATAAGAGTGTAGGAGAAGATGTTGGTGATGAAACCGCAACACCGATTTTTGAAGGCGAAGCACCGCAGGAACAGTTGTCGACAGATCTGAATGTTACAACGCAAGAAAATCAAGGAACAACAGAGACAACTGAAGGAGAGACAGAGGGAGCAGCAGAGGGAAGTAATACAGGTGATAATACAGATAATAATACCGGAACTCCTGAAACAACAGAGGCTGTTACCGAATAACCTGTATATAATACAATTGAAGGACAGTTTATTTTGAGATAAAGGCATAGTCTGTTTTTGGGAGAGATAGACTGTGCCCTATTGCTTGTTTACATTCATATGTGATGCAGATCGGTAATAAGATGTAAGTAAATGATGTGCTTGTGTGTGGAATGATGACCAAGACATTTACAAGAAAAAAGATATTTGTATGTTCAATAATATTATTTGTTGTGTTTATATTATTGATAACAAGACTCTCCTATTTAATGATAGTCAGATCTGACTATTATTACGAAAAGGCTAATGCTCTTCATCAAAGAGAACGCAGCATCAAAGCAAAACGCGGTGTTATATATGACAGGAACGGAGTTGAGTTGGCAGGTAATAAACCGGTATGTTCCATTTCGGTAATTCATTCACAGATTACCGATGAAGCTTCAGTGGTAGCTGTTTTATCCGATGTTTTGGATATACCGGAGGATAAAGTCAGAGAGAAGGTTGAGGCTAACACCATAAGAGAAAAGATCAAAAGTAATGTTGAAAAGGAAACGGCGGATATTATCAGAGATAAAAACCTTGATGGTGTGATGGTTGATGAGGATTACAAGAGATATTATCCATATGATACTTTGGCAAGCAAGGTGTTGGGATTTACAGGCTCTGACAATCAGGGAATAGTAGGACTGGAAGTCTCGTATGATGATATTCTTTCCGGAAAACCCGGAAGTATTCTTACACTTACAGATGCCAACGGGATAGAGATAAAAAATGAGGCAGAAGGACGTATTGAACCGATTCCCGGAAATGATCTGTATACTACAATAGATATCAATATTCAAAAATATGCTGAACAGGCAGCTCAAAAAGTGTATAAATCAAAGCAGGCGAAAAGAGTCTCGGTCATATTAATGAATCCGCAAAATGGTGAAATATATGCAATGGTCAATGTGCCGGAATATAATCTCAATGAACCGTATAAATTAAATTATAAAAAAACTACAAAAATGACAGACAAAGAAATGCAGGATGCTCTCAATATGATGTGGAGAAATTTCTGTATTAATGATACTTATGAACCGGGTTCCACCTTCAAAACAGTAACCGCAGCTGCAGCTTTAGAGGAAAATGTAGTTAAGGTAGATGATACCTTCAATTGTCCGGGATTTCGAGTGGTTGAGGACAGAAAGATTAGATGTGCAAGGACTACAGGACATGGTACAGAAACCTTCAGACAGGGGATTATGAATTCCTGCAATCCGGTATTTATAGATGTAGGTGCCAGGGTTGGCGTTGATAGAATGTACAAGAATTTTGAAAAACTTGGTTTATTCGAAAAAACAGGAATTGATCTTCCCGGAGAAGCTAATTCTATTATGCATAAAAAAGAAAATGTTGGAGCGGTTGAGCTTGCCACAATAAGCTTTGGACAGTCATTTCAGATAACGCCCATGCAGCTTTTAAGAGCGATCAGTGCCATAGTTAATGGCGGGAAGTTGATAACACCGCATTTTGCTATGTGTAGCGTTAATAATATAACTCAAGAAAAGAAAATGTTTGAATTTAAAGAAAGTCCAGGCACAATAAGAAAAGAAACCTCGGATACGATGAAAGAATTATTGGAAGCTGTTGTGGCTGAAGGCGGCGGCTCTAAAGGTCAAGTGCCCGGATATAGAATAGGTGGAAAGACTGCAACATCAGAAAAACTGCCAAGAGGAAACAGAAAATACATTTCCTCATTTATGGGATTCGCGCCTGCTAACAATCCACAGATCGTTGGAATTATAATGATAGATGAACCGGTTGGAACCTATTATGGTGGAACTATTGCAGCTCCTGTAATGGCAGAGATATATGAAAATATTCTCCCATATCTTGGCATTGAAGCAGATTATTCAGAAGAAAAGATCAAGGAAACAATGTCGGGAATATATATAGAAGAGGGAGATTGAGTGGAAATTGTATTGAGAAAATAAAAATATACAATATATAGTAGATTTTAGTTGATAAAATGCAATAAAGGTCTTATACTAATAAAGTTAGCGATAATAATAATACAAAAGGGTAGGAATGGATATGAAGAATGATTTTACAGTGTTGTTGCCGGTATGTATAGCTTTTGCAATAAGCGTGGTATTATGCCCTATTATGATTCCGTTTTTGAAAAAACTTAAGTTTGGTCAGTTCGTACGTGATGACGGACCGGAATCACATCTTAAGAAGTCAGGTACTCCGACTATGGGAGGACTTATCATATTATGTAGTATCGTGTTGACATCGTTGTTCTATATAAAGAGCTATCCGGCGATAATTCCGGTGCTGTTTGTGACATTAGGCTTTGGACTTGTCGGATTTCTTGACGATTATATCAAGGTTGTCATGAAAAGATCGATGGGACTTAGAGCATGGCAGAAGATGGCACTTCAGTTTGTGGTATGCGCGGTTTTTGCTTATTATCTGGCCAATTATACAGATGTGGGTACCGCTGTTATTATACCATTTACTAATGGAGCGTGCTGGGAGATGGGATTCCTTTTCTATCCCTTTTTATTCTTTGTTGTAATAGGAACTGTTAACGGTACTAATTTTACGGACGGTCTTGACGGACTGTTGTCTTCGATAACTGTCCTTACGGGAACATTTTTTACGGTAGTTGCAATTGGTACTAATGCAGGAATATCGCCGATCACCTGTGCGGCTGTCGGTTCTCTGCTTGGTTTTCTTGTTTATAACGTATATCCGGCTAAGGTGTTTATGGGTGATACCGGATCGCTTGCACTTGGGGGGCTTGTGGCCTCAACAGCAATAATGCTTAAGCTTCCGATATATATAGTTATTGTCGGTTTCATATATTTATTAGAAGTTGTATCTGTTATCATTCAGGTTCTGTATTTTAAGAAGACAGGAAAGCGTGTATTTAAGATGGCTCCGATTCATCATCACTTTGAACTTTCCGGATGGCCTGAAACAAAAGTTGTTGCAATCTTCTCTATTGTCACCGCGATACTTTGTCTGGTAGGCTTACTTGGCTTGTAAGGTAACGAACTATTTACGTGTTTTCATTTAATTAGATGGAGGAAATTATGGATTTTCATAAGAAGGTTTTAATTGCAGGAGCAGGAAAGAGTGGCGTTTGTGCGGCACGTCTATTACAGAAGAAAGGTACTGATATTGTATTTTATGACGGTAATAAAGATGTTGATATAGATGATCTTCTGTCAAAATTAGAGTCACGAGACAATGTAAGTGTTGTTTTAGGAGACATTAATGATGTTATTCTTTCGGATATTGACTTAATGATAATCAGTCCCGGTATTTCTATTGAGTCTGAGATCGCACAAAAGGTCAGTGACAGAAATATACCTATATGGGGTGAGGTTGAACTTGCTTATCAGTGCGGAGCAGGTCACCTTGCAGCAATAACAGGTACTAACGGAAAAACCACTACAACATCACTGGTGGGAGAGATATTTAAGAACTATTCCGGTAACAGCTATACTGTTGGCAATATTGGTATTCCTTATACGGATGTTGCTGATTCGTTAAATGATGACTCGTATATCGCACTTGAGGTTTCATCATTCCAGTTAGAGACTATTGATGAGTTTCATCCTCAGGTGAGTGCTGTTTTGAATATCACACCGGATCATTTAGACAGACATCATAACATGGAGAATTATGCATCGGTTAAGCTTGATGTTTGTATTAATCAGACTGAGGAGGATTACATTATACTAAATTATGATGATCCTGTAACCAGAGAGATGGCTAATGATCCTAAGGTTAAGGCAAAGGTCATATATTTCAGCAGACAAGAGATATTAGAAAACGGTGTCTATCAAAGAGGAGATGCCCTATACATAAATGATGCAGGAGTGGAAAAGAAAGTAATTGACAACTCTGAACTTGTTTTGCTTGGCGGTCATAATGTTGAGAATTATTTGGCCGGAATTGCAATTGCGTATTATATGGGAATTCCGATGGAGAATATAGTATCAGTTCTTAAGACGTTTAAGGGCGTTGAACACCGGATAGAATTTGTCGAAGAAATTAATGGCATTGCTTACTATAATGATTCTAAGGGAACTAATCCTGACGCAGCTATCAAAGGTATTCAGGCAATGAATCGACGCACCGTACTTATTGGCGGTGGTTATGACAAAGGGGTTCCTTTTGATGAATGGATCAAGGCGTTTGATGGCAAAGTTAAAAAGCTTGTACTCTTAGGGCAGACGGCCAATATAATCGCAGAGACGGCTAAGAAATACGGATTTGAGGATATCGTATTTGTTGATAGTCTTTTGGAGGCTGTCAAAGTTTCTACGGAAATTGCAGAAGCGGGTGATGCCGTTTTATTGTCACCGGCATGTGCGAGTTGGGGAATGTTTGATAACTATGAACAGCGTGGAGATATGTTTAAGGAATATGTAAGACAATTAAAGTCATAATATTATATCTATAACAGCTTATCAAAGCAGGAGCGTATTGTATGGCAAAGAGACGTCCTATACCTGTAAGAGGTAATAGAAAAAAGAAAAAAAGAATAACAGAGAAACCGATGTACTTTGATTATCAGTTCCTTTTTCTGGTTCTGTTTCTGGTTGCGTTAGGTCTGGTTATGGTATATAGTACCAGTTCTTATACGGCAGATTTAAAAACCGGCAGTCCGTATTATTATCTGCTGCGTCAGGGGATATTCGCCGTTATAGGTATTGGTGTTATGCTTGGAGCTGCATTATTTGATTATCATAAATGGAAAAAGCTTTCTTTGGTTATGATGGTAATTGCTATTATTTTACTTGGTATGGTTATTGTAGTAGGTAAGGCAGTTAACGGATCATCCAGATGGATAGCATTAGGTCCTATATCATTTCAGCCCTCTGAGTTGGCAAAGATCGCCATTATTTTATTTACAGCACATATGGCAACAATCAAGGCAGCGAGAATCGGTAATATCAAGATACTTATCAAAGTTGCTCTTTTTCCAATGATCGCTACGGCACTTATAGCGGTAGAGAATCTTAGTACTGCGATTATCTGTGCCGCTGTTGTTTTCATGATAGTATTTGTTACAAGTCCTAAGATTAAACAGTTTGTTCTTTTGGGTATAGGTGTTGTTGCTTTAATGGGTATATTCCTGCTTGTGGCAAGCTATCGTATGCAGAGAATTAAGGTATGGCTTGCACCTGAACAATATGAGGATGGATATCAGACTATGCAGGCATTATATGCTATCGGTTCAGGAGGTATATTCGGTAAGGGACTTGGCCAGAGTATTCAGAAACTTGGTTTCATACCTGAATCACATAATGATATGATCTTTTCTGTTGTGTGTGAGGAGCTTGGATTGTTTGGCGCTGTTTGTGTGATTGCGTTATTTGCATTATTGATATGGCGTTGTGTAATAATTGCGATGAGTGCTCCTGATTTATATGGAGCTTTGATAGTTGTGGGAGTTATCACTCATGTATCTGTTCAGGTACTTGTTAATATCGCGGTTGTAACGAATTCCATACCTCCTACGGGTGTACCTCTTCCGTTTATCAGTTATGGAGGTACCGCACTTTTGGGATTGCTGTTTGAAATGGGTCTTGTACTGTCTGTGGCAAGACGTATTAAAATACCAAAAGAATATTAGTAACCGTTTGTTTCATGTAACATATTTCATTGGTCCTGCATATTATAATATATATGGACTTGATGGGGTGTGGCGTGCTCTATGTCGATCAGAGTTTGTGGAACAACATGTTTGAAGGGTGTTATTGAAGTACAGGGTTCTAAGAATACAGTACTTCCGATTATAGCGGCAACTATATTGACAGATGGTATTTCAAGAATTCATAATTGTCCTGATATTTCGGATGTTCATGTCATGTGTGAATTGCTTGAAATTCTTAACATAAAAACATATTACAAAGATCATTTGCTTGTTATAGATACAAGAAATATTACATATGCGCCTCTTCCCTGTGAATTGACTTGCAGGCTTCGTTCTTCGGTACTTTTGCTTGGTGCAATGTTGGGGAGATGGGGAAAGGCCAGAATAGGGAGTCCGGGAGGATGTACGATTGGAGTGCGTCCTATAGATATTCATCTTGAAGGCTTCTATAAAATGAATGTTGATATTTCTGTAGAAAATAACATCTTAAGCTGTAACTGTTATCAGCTTCAGGGCTGTGATTTTAATATGCGTTATCCGAGCGTAGGAGCTACAGAGAATCTTTTGCTTGCTGCAAGCGGAGCGCAAGGGAGAACTATACTTCGCGGAGCGGCCAAAGAACCCGAGGTTATTGAACTTTGTAATTATCTGAATTCAATCGGAGTATTAATAGATGGGATTGGAACAGAGGTGCTTGTGATCAAAGGCAGTGGTTGTCTTAAAAGTGCAGACTATATTAATGTATATGACAGAATAGTTGCAGGAACTTATATGCTGATCGCATCAGCAATACCATCCGATATCATTTTGACAGGTATAGATGATATCCATTATATCAAAAACATAATTAACGTGTGTGCAAGACTTGGCTTGAATGTTGTAAGAGCTTATAATACTTTGCGTGTTCAGTCAATAGGTGATGTGGGTGCAGGAGATTTTGCTACAGGTACATATCCGGAATTTCCTACTGATCTGCTGCCAGTGCTGATTGCTGTTTTACTGAAATCTCAGGGAAAGAGTTGTGTTACCGAAACGGTTTTTGAGAATCGCTTCTCTGTGGTTAATGAACTTAGAAAATTAGGCGGAAGATTGAATGTTATCGGTAACAGTGTGTATATAGAAAGGTCAGACAGAATTATTGGCGGCATGGTTGATGCTACAGATTTAAGACAGGGTGCGGCGTTGGTTGCAGCAGGACTTATGGCATCAGGTTGTACAATAATAAATGATGCCTCTTATATTAAACGCGGTTATGAGAATATCGTTAAAGATTTGAATGATCTTGGGGCGGAAATAACATATATATAGGTGTATTTTATGTCAGAAAATAACAAAATAATTAAGTTTCAAAAAAGAAATACTCATGTGGTATCAGCAGTGATATTAGTAGTGCTGGTTGTTGCTCTTGTAATTCTTTTTACGTGTTTTAATATTAATGATATTGAAGTGACAGGTAATAAGCATTACTCAAAAGATCAGATAATAAAATATGTCAAGAATGAAGGTTATATTGATAATACTGTTTTATTAATGTTAAAGAATAAGATTAATCCGATTTCTGACATACCTTTTGTTGCTAAGATAGGAATAGATTATGCAAGTGCCCATAAGATTACGGTTACGGTATATGAGAAGGCGATCGCGGGCTGCATTGAGTATATGGACAGATATGTATACTTTGACCAGGACGGTTATGTTTTGGAGATATCATTAAAGAAGCTTTCTGATTCTCCTTGCGTTACAGGTATGAGCTTTGAAAGTATTGAACTTCATGAAAAACTGCCAATTAAAGACAAGAAAAGATTCAAATTGATCCTTAAGCTGACTCAGCTTATCAGTAAATATAACTTAGAGATTGATTCAATACAATTTACATCAGATGAAGAGGTTGTATTATATTATGATGATATCAGGATTGAGCTAGGTGATGGAAGCAAAATAGAAGAGCAGCTGATCGATCTAAACCAGATTTTGGAAGGACTGTCAGGTAAAAAGGGAACGCTTGATATGAAAGATTTTGATACTGCTGTGGGAACTGCATCATTTAAGGCAAAAAAATAGTGTTTTAGTCTTGATATTTTTATAAAAAGACAGTATTATATATATGTATGTTTACTAATAAATAAGAAAAATTTAATTAAGGAGGATATTACCTTGCTTGAAATAAAAACATTGGAAGAAAAAGGACCTGCTAAGATACTTGTAATCGGAGTAGGAGGAGCAGGAAACAACGCAGTTAATCGTATGATAGACGAGAATATCAATGGTGTAGACCTCGTGGCTATTAATACGGACAAGCAGGTGTTGGCAACATCGAAGGCGCCTACAAAGATTCAGATTGGTGAGAAGTTAACTAAGGGATTAGGCGCAGGTGCTAAACCTGAAGTTGGTGCCGGTGCTATCGAAGAGAATAGAGAAGAGATAACAGAGCTTGTTAAAGATGCAGATATGGTATTTGTTACCTGCGGAATGGGTGGCGGAACAGGTACCGGTGCGGCTCCTATCGTAGCTGAGATAGCTAAGAATCTTGGTATTCTTACTGTTGGTGTTGTTACAAAACCATTTTCTTTTGAAGGTAAGCCTCGTATGAATAATGCTTTGGCAGGAATAGACAAGCTTAAGAACAATGTAGATACATTGATAGTTGTTCCTAATGATAAGCTTCTTCAGATTTGTGATAAGAGAACTACAATACCGGATGCTCTTAAGAAAGCAG
>CAMHMG010000091.1 GCA_946186175.1 uncultured Clostridia bacterium
ATTCATAGAGCGCAATACGATGCCAGACAGTTTGTTGCTGTAACTGGAGATTATGTTAAAAATTCACCACTGGAAGCTCCGCAAGACGTGGATGGCGAATGGTTTAAAAAGGTTCGTTCGCTGTTTTATCATTATCAGATTTATCTGAAGATACACTAAGATCAATAATATATGGGAAATCTAAAGATATAAAGTTATCATCATTATTAAAAATCTCAGATGTACTACACTGTTCTATCGATGAATTGATCAATCACAAAGCATACACTAATGAAACACAACGAATACTTGACAGAATACTTAAGCTTCCACAAAGCTCTATTAATAATATTTTGGTGATCACAACATTAGAAGAAAAAAGACTACTTAATAAATCAATTTACGGGAAATGGATATCACTAACTATCCTGATAATCTTATCAATGATACTTCTTTTGGATTAAAGATTATGACAGATAATTATGAACCCATTTATCATAAAAATGATATTTTACTGCTTTCAACTAACAATAAGCCAAAACCATCTGATATAGTTCTATACATTAACAATTCCGGAAAAATCTTTATTAGAAGATTAACCAATTTAGGCTTAGAACCTATAGATGACTTTGGTGAGATAATACCTATAAAGGAATCAAGGAATTACACGCCTTTAGGCATTGTATTAAAAACAGTAAAATTATTCGATGTAGAACAATACAGATAAGCTATTTGTTAGAATTCTCTGCTAATACGTTTTTGTTATGCAGTAAGTAATCCATCAATGAAACTATTGTCAATATAAGCGCTATATAGACCAACACGTTTTCAAAAGCATGAATATAATCTTCTGCTTCAACAAAAACCGAGCCAAGATCTGCTATCATGATGCATAACATAACCATCTGCTCAGCAGTCTTGATCTTTCCCCATATACCTGCAGCAATTACAATACCATTGTCCGCAGCAACAAGTCTGAAACCGCTTATTATAAATTCTCTGGCAATTATTATTATAACAATCCAACAGGGAATTCTCCCAAGTTCAATAAAAGCTATCATTGCAGAAGAAACAAGAAGCTTATCCGCAAGCGGATCCATAAATTTACCAAAATTAGTAACAAGATTATATTTTCTTGCAATCTTTCCGTCAAGCATATCAGTTAATGAGGCTACAGCAAAAATGAGAAGAGCTATCCAATTACCATAAGGAATAAAGCCTCCATAATCCTCATCACACAACAATGCAACAAGAAAAAATGGTATAAGTATCGTTCTAAGAATTGTTAGCTTGTTGGGCGTATTCATTACTTTATTTGATTCTTTGATTTCACTCATAATTATTATTTCCCTTCATAATTTAATTATACCAGGTAATTATTAAACTCTGCTCATGCGTTACCTGCAATTATCTATATCATTTAATAATCTCTGCAATTAGATCATACTCATTACAGTCTGTTATCTTAACACTTATATAATCACCTGACAAGAGTTCTTCATCTGATTTCACAAAAACCATCCCATCAATATCCGGAGCATCCATATATGAACGGCACGCATACATTTCATCTTCGTATATATACCCATCTACCACGACCTCTAATGTACGCCCCACCTGACGTTTGTTGACATCATAAGATATCTCCTGCTGAAGCTCCATTATCTCATCACGGTACTGCTCCTTAATCTCCTCCGGAATCTGATCAGGCATCTTTGCTGCAGGAGTTCCTTCCTCGGCTGAATATGTAAATACACCAAGTCTTCCAAACTCTATCTCGTCAACAAACTCCATAAGTGCCTTGTGGTCTTTTTCTGTTTCGCCCGGAAATCCTGTAATAAGCGTGGTCCTAAGGATAATATCCGGGATCACCTCACGTATTTTTCTGATACGCTCTGTTATCTCTTCTTTTGTAGTTTTTCGTCCCATACGGGAAAGAACTGAATTCTCACTGTGTTGGAGAGGCATATCTATGTAATGACAAACCTTAGGATTGACTCTTATCTCTTCAATAAGCTCATCAGTTATCTCTTCCGGATAACAATACAATAATCTAATCCATTGTAAATCCTCTATCTCAGACAGTTTGCGAATAAGTTTATGAAGACATTTCTCACCATACAGGTCAATACCATACAAGGTGGTCTCCTGAGCAACAATACATAACTCCCTGATACCGTTATCCACCAGGTGTTTTGCCTGCTCTATAACTTCCTCCATCGGAACACTACGATAATCGCCCCGCACATAGGGTATAATGCAATATGTACACCTCTTGTTACAACCCTCAGCAATTTTTAAATAGCCGGTATTGGAGATTCCTGTCATACTTCTCTTGTCTTTAATAGTAGGTAAATGTGTAAGCGGTGTGAAACATTCAAAGCGCCTGCCCTCCATTACCGTATCCACTGCGTCTACAATTGCTTCTATTGACATTGTTCCAAGCACAGCATCAACCTCAGGCAGTTCGTCAAAAACCTCCTCTTTATAACGCTGTGCAAGGCATCCAGTAACAATGATAGCTTTGAGTCTGCCTGTCTTTTTTAGCTTACCAATTTCTATAATATTTTCGATACTTTCCTCTTTGGCATCTCCAATAAAACAACAGGTGTTGATAACACATACATCCGCTTCGCTCTCAACATTAGTAATACCATAGCCTCTTTCCTGTAAGAGAGACAGCATAACCTCACTGTCTACAAGATTCTTGTCACAGCCAAGAGATACAAACATAATATTAATCATATATTCTCCAATCACCACTTAGAATCTCGCAGTGAATGCGAGATTCTACCTGAACAGTTACAATTACTTTTCTTTTCACTCAGCATAATTAATTATTTATCATTCCACTCAACATAATTCATGTCCTTGTACATGCTGTCAGCAGAAAGTTCTTTAGCATATTCATCAATTGCAGCTTCGGCTTTATCCTTGCCGTCAAATTTAAAATCATAACTGTCTGATATTTCATCAATATAATCGACAATATCCTGAGTTATATCATCTTTCAGATAATAGTAATATGTGGAATCATTAACCTTAAGTTGTGTATATATAATATCTGAGATATCTTCTCTTCCGCTGTTAAATGCTTCATCCATCACCTTACTGATAGGCTGTACAGGATCGCCTGAACCGTTTTCATAAAAATTCCAACCTGCCGCATTATCTTCTTCCTGATATAATGTAACATATTCAAAATCAGCCGTAGGAACAATCACATTAGAACTATGAGCACCTGCACCGTTAGATCCACCATCAAATATAACTCCATATTTATTAAATAACGGATATCGTCTGTCCCAGCCATCCACAACAAGATTAATCTCTAACTGTCCATTGTTCTCAGAGATAACGTAAAATTCAGTAAATGATGTGCCTTCAAGATCATACAAAAAGCTTAATCCATAGGCTTTTCTGTTAGGATTATCAAAACGTGTATATGAAATTTTCGGTTCTATACCATTTATAGCTTCCCATGTAGTATTGATACTGTTAAGAGTGTTAATATCAAATGAATTACCCGCATTAAAAGTTGTATCAAACATAATATTACTATTCATAAGCTTGTCTGATATAACAGCCTCGTTATCACCTGCCAGAAATGAATCGAACAGATCGTTATTAGATTCTTGCAATTTATCATTTGAAGATTTATCATCTGACGCATTAGAATCCGATGGCTTAGCAACCGACGTATCAGCATCTGATGATCCAATATTTTCTCCACCTGGAAGTAAGGTGACCAGTTCTCTTACTCTTGCTTCGGTAAGTGAAGCGCCTTTCATATTCTCAACCATAGGCTGCATGGAACCACCTTCAACTTCTGCACCTGCATCAGCAATCTGCTTTTCCTTATCAGATATCCATGTATTCTCTTCCTCAGTCAGCTTATCCATTTCTTCTTTTGAAAGAGTCTGGTTAAGGACACTCCAGAGATCATTTAAGCAATTATCCCACAAAGTGTAGAGATCACCGGTCTTTAAATTATAATCCGTCTGTGACAGATCATCATTGTCAATTGAATTCTTAAGTTCCTCTGACTGCTTTTCAATATCTGCAAACTCAGCAAGAAAATCTGCTGCCAGTTTTTTGGCTACATCCTCGTCACCATCAGCATCGCCATCACTTTCATCTTGAGAAACTTCTGTCTGTTGTTCATCATCAGACGCGCCTGTAGAACTCTCTTTCTTTCCGCATCCGGCACAGGCAAGCAAGGATGCTGCAAGTAATGAAATTGTTATATATTTTTTGATTTTGTTATACATATTAAGTCCTTTTCCTTTTTTATTTATAAATATAATATTGATTCTAATAACAGACCCTTTACGACCGTCGGTACTTAATGAATGCAAAGCATGAACTTAGTACCGCTACGCGAGTAACGGAGTGAAAACGTGTCTGTTTTAGAACAATATTATATGTAATTATTCAAACATCGTTGCTGCCTCAACGCAGTTATTCATAAGCATGGCAATAGTCATTGGACCTACTCCACCCGGAACAGGTGTTATTGCTGATGCAACAGGCTCAACACTATCAAAATCCACATCACCACAAAGTTTGTTATTCTCGTTTCTGTGTATACCTACATCAATAACCACTGCACCTTCCTTAACATAAGATGCATCAATCATCTTAGGTTTTCCAATTGCAACCACAAGAATATCTGCGCGCTTACATACTTCTTTCAGATTCTTAGTTCTTGAATGGGTAACTGTAACAGTACCGTTTTCTCTAAGAAGGAGGAGCGCCATAGGCTTACCTACTATATTACTTCTACCGATAACTACACATTCTTTTCCTTCTATCTCTACATTACTTCTCTTGAGAAGCTGGATGATCCCCGCAGGGGTACATGATACAAATCCCGGCTGACCAATAGAAAGCGCACCAACACTCTGGGGATGGAAACCGTCAACATCCTTTTTAGGACTGATCGCTTTGATAACAGTATCCTCATCAATATGCTTTGGAACCGGAAGCTGAACTAATATTCCATGAATCTTATCATCATTGTTGAGACGCTCAATAAGTTCAATAAGTTCTTCCTGTGTTGTCTCTTCAGGAAGCTCATAACTTTCAGAGCGTATTCCGATATACTCACAGGCTTTCTTCTTGTTACCTACATATACAATTGAAGCAGGGTCGTTTCCAACCTGTATAACAGCCATGCCAATTTCCTTTCCTTCAGCTTTAAGGGCTGCTACCTTTTCCTTTAATTCATCTTTGATCTCTTTGCTTATTTTCTTACCGTCAATTAAAGTTGCCATTGTTATCCTCCTCTTTAAGCTGCACTGCTATAATCCATAATAAAAGTTTTACTTGCAATACTTTCAACCTTGTCAAGTATTTCATCTATTTTTTCAAGCACAGAAGCCGAATACACAACCTCACCACACTGTTCACATTTTTTACAAGGAACATTTTCAATAATAATATAACAATTCTTTAACTGAGCAAAATATGTTGTTTTATCATCATTCATTGTATCAGATTTACACAACAAACATTTCATATTTATTACTCCTTTCTGCATTTAAAATCTTTATCCCATTTATTATTATCAGGATAATATGCTGTTATTATTCGACTAGAACAACCTTCATCACTCATAACAACATGGATAGGTTTATTCATAATACTTTTTCCAAGAACAAGACAACTTGGAAATGGATAATCATCAGGATATTGTTTTAAATCTTCTATATCAATCAAATAACAAACCTCCGATTATTTTTATATTAGAACAATCCTACAATCTTATCCCCTATAACATCAATACGCTCCGCAGCGGGAACCTTAGGAAGTCCCGGCATTGTCATGATCGAGCCTGTAATTACAACAACGAATCCTGCGCCGGCACTTACATATACCTCACGGACATTGACATCAAAACCTTCAGGTCTTCCAAGAAGTGTTGCATCATCAGATAATGAATACTGCGTCTTCGCCATACATACCGGAAGATTGCCAAAGCCAAGATCAGTAATTGTCTTAAGCTGTTTTTCGGCTGCCGGTGCATAAGTAACTCCATCAGCACCATATATCTTAGTAGCTACAGCATTTATCTTATCCTTAAGGCTCATATCATCATCATATATCATTTTGAAATCAGCCTTCTTATTCTTTAATACATCACATACCTTCTCTGCCAAAGCAAGACCGCCTTCGCCGCCCTTCTCCCACACTTCGGCTAATGCAAAGTCGCATCCCTTCGCCTCAACAAAATCTTTAACAAATGTAAGCTCGGCATCAGTATCTGTGACAAACTGATTAAGTGTCACAACAATCGGTACGCCGTACTGCTGTAAGTTCTCAATATGTTTCTCAAGATTAACAATACCTGCCTTTAACGCATCAACATTTTCATCAGAGAGATCTGCCTTTGCAACACCACCATTATACTTAAGTGCACGAACTGTGGCAACAAGAACGATTGCATCCGGTGATATTCCTGCTTTTCTACATTTGATATCAAGGAACTTCTCAGCGCCAAGGTCTGCGCCGAATCCTGCCTCAGTGACAACAATGTCTGAAAGCTTCATTGCAAGCTTGGTTGCTCTTACGGAATTGCAACCATGAGCTATGTTAGCAAAAGGACCACCGTGAACAAATGCAGGTGTATGCTCTAAAGTCTGTATCAGGTTAGGCTTAATAGCATCCTTCAAAAGTGCTGCCATCGCTCCAACAGCCTTTAGGTCAGCAGCTGTAACGGGCTTTCCGTCTCTTGTATATGCAACAATTATTTTTGATAATTTATCCTTCAAGTCTTCCATATCATTAGCAAGGCAAAGAATAGCCATGATCTCTGATGCAACAGATATAACAAAATGATCCTCGCGAACCACTCCATCCATCTTGTTACCCATGCCAACGACAATGTTACGAAGAACTCTGTCGTTCATATCAAGGCATCTTTTCCATACAACCTGTCTTGTATCGATACCAAGCTGATTTCCCTGCTGGATGTGATTATCAAGCATTGCCGCAAGAAGATTATTTGCAGATGTTATCGCATGGAAATCACCGGTAAAATGAAGATTAAGGTCTTCCATAGGTACAACCTGAGCATATCCGCCACCTGCTGCACCACCCTTTATACCAAAACATGGTCCAAGTGAAGGCTCACGAAGTGCAATCGATGCCTTCTTACCCATCTTGCCAAGAGCTTCACCAAGACCAACAGTTACAGTTGTCTTTCCCTCTCCTGCAGGAGTTGGATTTATTGCTGTGACAAGAACAAGCTTACCATCCTTGTTATTCTCCACTCTCTTGATAAGCTCGTCAGAGAGCTTTGCTTTATACTTTCCGTATAATTCAAGTTCATCCGCTTCAATATCAAGACTTTTTGCAACCTCTGTTATCGGCTGCATTACTGCCTCCTGTGCGATTTCTATATCTGTCTTCATAATCTTCCTCCTGTTATCTATTTTATATATATTTACTCCATTTTTACAAATATTTTCCTTTAATAAATCATAATTCATATTATTATTTCACATTGAAAATACTGTTCTTGAAATTGAATCAGTTCCATTATTTCTTCTCTTTGAAGCGAAGTATCTGTGGGACAAACATCAGAAACACACCTTAACTTATCAGAAATATTCGTCCACATACTCATCAAACTCAGCTTCGCTCATAAGAACTTCACGCGGCTTAGTTCCAACCTCAGGTCCAACAACACCTGCTTCGGACAACTGATCCATAATACGTGCCGCCCTGTTGAATCCAATCTTGAACATTCTCTGAAGCATTCCAATTGAAGCCTTGTTCTTCTCTATTATGAACTTACCAGCCTGAACGAAATATTCATCCCTGTCACTGCCTGCGCTGCTATCACCCGATGCTCCTGCTGCTCCACCGGCTCCGCTTGAAGTGATCTTGTTGGTCATCTCTTCGCTGTATGTTGTCTCACCATTATTAGCCTTAAGGAATTCAACAACATTTAACACCTCATCATCGGAAATATAAGCACCCTGAACACGAAGCGGCTTCGGATACATAGTTGGATAGAACAACATATCACCGTTACCAAGAAGCTTCTCTGCTCCAACAGTATCTATTATAGTCCTTGAGTCAATACCTGAAGAAACCGAGAGAGCTATTCTTGATGGAACATTAGCTTTGATAAGTCCGGTAACCACATCTACAGAAGGTCTCTGAGTTGCAATTACTAAATGAATACCTGCCGCACGGGCAAGCTGAGCAAGTCGAACGATTGCCTCCTCAACCTCCGCCTTTGCAACCATCATAAGGTCAGCCAACTCGTCAACTATGATCACAATCTGTGGCATCTTTTCTATTGTAACTTCTTCAATATCTCCGGAACGTTTTAATTCTTCGACTTTCTCATTATATCCCTGAATATTTCTGACATTACATTCAGAGAATTTCTGATAACGGTCAGTCATCTCAGCAACCGCCCAGTTAAGTGCTCCGGCTGCTTTCTTAGGATCGGTAACAACAGGGGTTAACAGATGTGGAATACCATTATACACCTTAAGCTCAACCTGCTTAGGATCGACCAATATAAGCTTGACCTCGTCAGGCCTTGCCTTGTAGAGAATACTCATAATAAGCGTATTGGTGCAGACTGATTTACCTGAACCTGTAGCTCCCGCAATAAGTAAATGTGGCATCTTAGCGATATCTTCTACAACCACATTACCCTCAATATCTTTACCGACGGCAACTGCGATCTTAGATGGATGCTTAATAAACTTCTCTGTATCTATAAGCTCTCTAAATCCTACACCTGAACGCTTACCGTTTGGAATCTCAATTCCAACAGCTGACTTACCCGGAATAGGAGCCTCAATACGGATACTCTGTGCCGCAAGATTCATCATGATATCATCAGCAAGTCCTGTGATCTTACTCACTTTAACTCCCTGTTCAGGAACCATCTCGTAACGTGTAACCGATGGTCCGCAACTGTAATTAGTCATAGTAACATTTACACCAAAACTCTTAAGAACTTCCTGAAGTTTGACTGCATTTTCCCTTACTGTATCATCACGCATATTGTTGCTTGATTTCCCCGGCTTTAATAATTCAAGCGGCGGGAACTTGTATTCGGAATCAGAATTGCCCACTTCCTTGGCAGACATGTTCTTTTCCTCTTTCGCAGTCTTATTCTCCATGTTAAGTAATGCTTCCTTTTCGGAATTAGTTAGAGTTGAACCGATATTGCTGTTAATTGTGTTGTTATCAATATTGTTATTACCACTTTCCTTATTGCTACTTAAATCTTTAACAGTGTCGATTACTGCACCTGAAACCTCTCCGCCCATGGCATTTCTGGTAACTTTTGATTTCTTAGCGGATTTCTTGGCTGGGGGTTCGTGCAAAGCGTTATCTTCAAGCATGGAAACATCATAATATGCATCATATTTTTCAGGGAACAGAGCAGTACTGTTGATATTCTCATTCAAATTAGTGGGATTAGCAATCTTTTGAGATTCGCTATCAGGTAAAACTACCGGCACAATATTCTTCGGAGCTTTATTATTGGATGCAGGCTTAATTGATGATTTATCAACCTCGTTTACATCAAAAACATCCATATTCTCACCCGGGAGATTAAGAGGAAAATCCATTGTGATCTCATGCACTTCTTCATTATCAGGTAATTTTGTCACAACACTATCGTTATTAAATGCAGCAGGATCACTCGGTAATACCGAAATACTCTCAAGTATATTACCCTTTTGTACAGTTACAGTATTATCATTGTCATTAATTACCTTTTTTGATTTCTTACGTGACTTTTTCGGTTTTCTGTCAACCTCTTCATACTCATCATCAAAATCAGATATGTAATCCTCGTCGTCTCTACTCATCACATCCCCTGTAATGCCAGTGATTACATCGATCAATGAGATTTCCGCAAAAAGAACAACACAGATGATTATAGCGAGGACAATTATAATATATGTACCGACTTTTCCAATTGCTTTATTAAAAATAAATGCTATACTGCCGCATAAAATACCACCACCCGAATGTTCAGAGAAGCCATTCAAAAATAATTGTTTGAAATCATACTTATCCGGTATACCATCAAACATCTGAGCAAACATTCCAAATCCTAATAATACAATAAATCCAAATACAACTTTATGAACCGCTCTCGGATGAAATTCATTAACATATAAAAAGAATGCAGAGAACATTATTGCAGCCGGAATAACATACTGTATTGCACCAAAGATTCCAAAAAAGAAATCACATATCTTGGTAACACCGCCACATAAACCGAAATTAGCAAGTTCAAGTATCAACATTACAGCGCCAATAACCCAGACTGTAATTTCACCACTCAAAGATATTTCTTCTTCTGCGTCTTCAACCTGAACCGGTGCTTTAGTGTTTGTCTTGGCTTTCTTTGTACTGTTCTTACCTGAAGCCGCACTCTTCGGTCTATTATCTTTTGAATTGCCTGTCTTTGCAGAGGAACTTGATCTGTTGTTGCTACCCTGCTTTGTTGCCTGACCAGCTTTAGCCAAATTATTACCTCCCTTACTCCTGCTATAAAAATCAAACAGGAAGTATTTTTAATATTATTTATACCTATTGATTTGATATAGATAATGACAATTTATAAATTACTATATTTTGTAGTTAATATCATTTCAAACCACAATTGTCTATATATTACTATTTTTTTTATCATTAATCAAGCGATAAAGATAAGAAAATGCATCCCCTATCCCACCAACCTCATCTATAAGTCCATATTCGACAGCTTCTGACCCCACAAGTACGGTTCCCACATCTTTTGCAAGCTGTGAAGTATTAAACATGAGCTGTTTCAATTTTTCCATATCAATCTTGGAATGATCATAAGTAAATGTAAGTATTCTATCCTGCATTTTATCAATATACTCATAATTGTGTTTAACTCCTAATACAGTACCATTCATGCGTATGGGATGAACGACCATTGTTGCAGTAGGAACTATAAATGAATGCTCACCACATACAGAAAGTGGCACTCCAATCGAATGTCCACCTCCTAATAATAACGTAACAACCGGTTTGGTTATTGATGCGATCATTTCTGCGATTGCAAGTCCTGCTTCCACATCGCCTCCAACTGTATTGAGTAATACGATCATACCGTCAATCCGTTTACTCTCTTCAACTCTTGCAAGCTGCGGAAGTACATGTTCATATTTTGTTGTCTTAGTTGTCGGACTTAAACACTCGTGGCCTTCTATCTCGCCAATAATATTTAGAAGATGGATATTATATCCATAAGGATTATCGTTCATATCGGATTGACCACTTTCTGTAGAAATTATACTGATATCTTTCTTTTCAGAATCTGGTGTGTTAATTTGTTCAATGTTCATATATGCTCCTTGCTAAATTCGGGTTTGTCGAGCTGTTTGTCTTACGGACGCACAGTTATGATTGATTAG
>CAMHMG010000092.1 GCA_946186175.1 uncultured Clostridia bacterium
TCCATTGGGTTAGTTTCCTCGGCTTGCACCGGTTGATAAAATACAAAAAGTGAAATGATTAAAGAAAGCAACAACAATAACTTTTTTGTTCTCATAGAGTACCTCCTAATGTAAATATAGGAACCGCCAAATGGCACAGCGGTTCCTAAGTGTTTCAAAAAATATTAACTATAATAATACAATTAACCCATTATAACTTCAACCTTGTGAGTTGAACCATCGCTAAATGCAGGAATTACATTGCCTTCTACAGCGTTACCGTCAACAGTCATGCTCTTTACGCCCTTACATACATGATCAGGGTTAGAAATTCTAATATCATAAGTAGCATTACGGAACTGTCGTGATGCGGTAAGTCCATCCCACTCTGCCGGGATTGAAGGATCGATCTTTAATCCATCCCAGTCAGGTTGAACACCTAAAATGTACTGCGAAATAGCTACGAAATTCCAGGCAGCGGTACCTGTTAGCCATGAGTTCTTACCCTCACCGAAACGGTCTGCGTCCTTACCTGCGATCATCTGACCGTAAACATAAGGCTCTGTTCTGTGAAGATCTGAAATCTCTTCGTTAAATGCAGGAGCAATCTTTGAATAGTATTCAAAAGCTTTATCGCCACGGCCTGCATATGCCTCTGCACAGATGATCCATGCATTGTTGTGGCAGAAGATCCCGGCATTCTCTTTGTATCCGCCCGGATATGTAGATATTTCACCATATTTTGAATAGTACTTGGTAAATGCAGGATTGTTAAGAACAAGTCCATGCTTTGTATTAAGGTACTTATCGATTGAATCGAGGGTCTTGATGTCGGCACCCTGATCCTTACCAATCTCGGACATAACAGCGAATCCCTGAGGTTCGATGAAGATCTTGCCTTCCTCGCATTCCTTAGAACCCATCTTTTGTCCTTCGTTGTCATAAGCACGTATGAACCAATCGCCATCGAAAGCGCTGTCCATTACGTTCTTTTTCATCTTGTCAATCTCGGCCTGAGCCTTAGCTGCTTCGTCATCCTTACCTTTGTGCTTTAAGATATCAACAAATGCAGGACCTGTGTATGTAAATAATGTTGCAACCATTACAGACTCAGCTGTCTTAGAATAACCACCCTCAGCCTTAAACATTGGTGAAGTGTAAGTCTGGAAGCTTTCGCCCGGCTGTTCTGAGTAGCATGATAAGTTGATACAGTCGTTCCAATCGGCACGCATTGCAAGTGGCAGACCATGAGGACCAACGTTGTTGCATACATGGTAAAATGAAACCATGAGGTGATCAAGCATAGGTTTTGCCTTAGACTCGTCATTGTCGTAAGGAACCATCTCATCAAGGATTGAATAATCACCTGTTTCCTTAATGTATGCTGCAACTGAAAGAATCATCCATAACGGATCGTCTGAGAAGTCGCCTCCAATGTCAGAATTACCTTTCTTGGTAAGCGGCTGATACTGATGATAGCATCCGCCGTCAGGAAGCTGTGTTGATGCAAGGTCGATCAATCTTTCTCTTGCACGATCCGGAATCTGATGAACGAATCCCAAAAGATCCTGATTAGAATCTCGGAATCCCATTCCTCTGCCTATACCGGACTCGAAATAAGAAGCTGAACGTGATAAATTAAATGTTACCATACACTGATACTGATTCCAGATATTAACCATGCGGTTAACCTTCTCGTCAGGGGTATTAACTGTGTAGATTCCAAGAAGCTTGTCCCAAGTAGCTTTAAGCTCGGCAAGTCCTGCTGCTACCTTCTCAGGTGTATTGAACTTATCGATCATAGAATGCGCAACCTCTTTGTTAAGAGTCTTGCCATCTGCCTCAAATTTCTTGTCTACCGGATTCTCAGCATAGCCTAAAATAAAGATAAGGTTCTTGCTTTCGCCCGGATTCAAGGTTATTTCTTTGTAGTGTGATGCTATTGGTGACCAGCCGTCTGCAATTGAGTTAGAAGCTTGTCCTGCCTCAACTACCTGTGGTTCACCAAAACCGTTGTAAAGACCCAAGAATGACTCGCGGTCTGTGTCGTAACCGTCAATATCTGTATTAACGGTATAAAATGCATAGTGATTACGGCGTTCATTATATTCAGTTCTGTGATAGATCGTAGAACCTTCAATTTCAACACGTCCTGTATTGAAGTTTCTCTGGAAGTTGGTAGCATCATCCTGAGCATCCCAGAGACACCACTCAACAAAAGAGAATAGCTTGATTGTTTTAGCAGAGCCTCCTTCATTAGTAATCACAAAGTTCTGTACCTCACCGGTATAATTCTGTGGAACAAAGAATGTAACATCTGCTTTGATATCGTTCTTCTTACCTGTGATTCTGGTATATCCCATACCGTGACGACACTCGTATTCATCAAGTGTGGTTTTGACAGGTGACCATCCCGGACTCCATACAGTCTCTCCATCCTTAATATAAAAGTAACGTCCTCCCATATCTACAGGTACGTTGTTGTAACGATATCTAGTTATTCTACGAAGACGTGCATCCTTATAAAAGCTGTAACCTCCAGCTGTGTTTGAGATCAGTGAGAAGAAATCCTGTGTTCCCAGATAGTTAATCCAGGGATACGGAGTTTTTGGAGATGTGATGACATATTCCTTGTTACTATCATCAAAAAATCCATATTTCATTGTAATAAAAGTACCTCACTTTCATTGTTGTCATTATTAATGACAGGATACACACGTCGACATTATATTATATATATTGGAAAAACACAAGGCGAAAATGCAGAGAAAATGAGAGAAAATAACCGTATGCGCAAAAGGAACAAAGAATCATGTGCCAATATAACAAAAAATACCTACACCCGAATAAATCTGAACAGAAAAAATGCTGAAAGCCTGATAAATACTGACTTCCAGCAATCTTTAAATCAATCGGAATGACAGGACTTGAACCTGCGACCTCCACATCCCTAATGTGGCGCTCTAGCCAAACTGAGCCACATCCCGATAACTTACTTCAAGCATTCTACTACATTTAAACCAAAATGTCACTACCCTTTTTTATTTTTGTGCAAATTTTTTGATATTTACATTAATATTAATGGATATATTAGATCTGTTTTTAAACATTTATCAATTTTTTTGTTGTGGAATCATTTCATGTATAGTATGATGTTTCTATACTTTATGATTAATTGAGGAAAGCAGCCGATTTGCACACTTGTGTGCGAAATCTGATATTTTGCAAAAAACACATGGAGCCGCCAGGCGACATGATTGATTGAGTGAGTGGGTGAATGCCATGCTGGAAAAAGCCATTGAAATCGCAGTTAATGCACATAGAGGACAGATTGATAAGGCCGGTAAGATCTACATTCTTCATCCTATCCGTGTTATGATGCGCGGTAAGAATGATTTAGAGAGAATTGTAGGTATTCTTCATGATGTCGTTGAGGATACGCCGGTTACTCTTGATATGCTAAGAGACGAGGGCTTTGCGGATGAAGTGCTTGATGCGATTGCCTGTATAACAAAGGAGGATGGTGAGGAATACGGCCATTTTATTGACAGGGTTATGACTAATCCACTTGCAACTCAGGTGAAGTTATATGATCTTGAGGATAATATGAATCGAGATCGAATTAAGTTTCCTACAGAGCATGATGAGAAACGTTTTGCAAAATATGAGAAATACCATCGTGTGGTTGCCGCAAAAGTGACTGAATTCAGACTGCAGGGACTGATATGAAAGGAGTAGGGATAATGAACACAAGTTGTAAAGAAATTATGTTAGACGGGGTGCCTGTAATTGAGATGAAGGCAGGAAACTATCTTGCTATTGTTGTGCCGAGTATAGGTAGTAATGTTGCAAGACTTAGAGACTGCAAGAATAAGATAGAGATATTAAGATACAGTAAGGATAAGCCTATGACGAAACTGTATCGTAATATGGTAACCTACGGAATGCCAACACTTTATCTTCCAAACCGGTTAGACAGGGGAGTACTTAAGACCAGTGATGATACATATCAGCTGCCGATTAATGAGAGCAGATTCCAGAATTTCATTCACGGCTTTCTTCATTCAAGAAAATATGAAGTAGTTGAATATAGGGTTGAAGGCGATAAAGCGATCGTTAAGACCAAGTATGAATATGATGAGAAAGATGATTTCTTTACTTACCTTCCGTTGAAGTTTATGTCGTATCTTGAATTTGTGTTAGATGAGGAAGGACTTCACTATTCATTAACTATTACCAATCTTTCCAATAAACAGCTGCCTTATGGAGTATGTAACCATACGTCATTTATGGCACCTAATGTTAAGGGAAGTAAGGCTAAGGATATAAGGCTTACACTTCCTGTAGTAAAACGTCTTCCGCTTAATGCCCGTCAGCTTCCGGAAGCTCCGTACAAGAGGGATATATCAGCTTCTGATGAGAAATATATTAATGGTACGGCACATATGATCAAAGTGCCTGTAGAGAATGAAATGTATGAGATCGGCACGATGGATGTCGATGGAAAACAGATTCACGGGGCAGTGATCACTGATGTAAGAACCGGTAAGCGTATATGTTATGACGTTGATGAAACCTTCAAATTCTTTATCATTTGGAATGACCGTGGAACAAAAGATTATTTCTGTCCTGAGCCGATGAGCTGGATGATAGATGCGCCGAATCTTGATCTTCCTGATAGTGAAACCGGATATATTGAGCTTGCACCCGGTGAGTCAAAGACAGTTAATGAGACTATTTATACTATAGCTTAGACTTTAACTTTTGATATATTGCTGTGTAAATGTTGAAAGCATGATTATGACAGTAATTTATCAAAGCGTTTTATTACAGGATTGAGGACGGAGTATAATATGTGGTATGTAATTCAGACAATGAGTGGTAAAGAGCACGAAGTATGTCTGTGGATTAATACATTTGTTGATAAGAGCTTGTTTACAAGATGCTTTGTGCCGCTATATGAGGATGTATGGCGCAAAGAAGGTATAGGGCATATTAGCATTAAGAGATTGTTTACAGGTTATTTGTTTATTGAGACAGAGGAACCTGAAAAGATACATGAAGCACTTAGGGATATTTCTCAGATGACGGTTCTGCTTTCGGCTGATGATAAGAATGAGAAGATATTTATTCCATTGCATAGGGAGGAAGAGATATTTTTTGATTCTATTCTTTCAGACGGTATTATGAAGGTCAGTTATGTTCATCTTAATAAGAACGGTAAGATCAATATGGTAATAGGTCCGCTTCAGTCATATACAGACAGGATAGTAAGAGTTGATGTTCCACACAGAAGAGCGATAGTTGATATACCGATAATGGGAGAAAGCAAAAGATTAAAATTCGGATTATGGCTGGATAAGGATCCTAAGCTTGCATGGATCGAAGAGGAGAAGAAGAACAGACAGGCAATAGAAGATGACACGAAGGAAGTAGTGCCTGATAATCCATGGGATTGGAAAGCATGGAAGAAACTCAATGAGGAGAGGAAGAAAGCGGTAGTTAATGAGGATGACTTCGGACATAAGGTTGGCGGACATGTCATTAACACAACGGGAATCTACGGAGATACTCCTCTCGAGATTGTGGAGGTGCATCCTGATAAAAACAGCATAATGGTTTTGGCACCTCTGTTTGGAAATATGATCAGGGTTGAAATGATGATCGATGAGGTTGAGGTGTTAGACGATTGAAGAATAAGTCCTAAGTTATAATAATCTTAGGACTTATTCACGTAGGTTGACAGTTCTATGTTTTATTCATTGCGCCTGTAGTCTTATTATATAAGACTTCATAAAAAAGTTGTTGTGTTTTCACATTTTCGTGTTAAAATGCATATATTGACATTATCAGTTTTGTAAAATAATGCCTTTGTATAGAGACGAATTTTTGAAGCCTGCATATCTATTCAGCTATGCTTTGTAGATACACGACAGGTATGGTGCTAATGCATATTCAGGGAATTATGCTGTAACGACAAACTGTTAATATACAGGTCGTCGATTACAAGGGCTTTAAGATATATGTTTTTTCTTCTCTAAGTCTGTTCCTAAGCAGGAATTTTTGAATATAATATCTATGTGATGGTGCAGAACATATGAAAGAACGATACAAACATTTATACACAAAGACAACCAGAAAAAAACGTAATAATTCAGGCAAGGATAAGAGAGTGAAATTCACAAAGAAGCAACAAGTTCTAGCCCGTCTTTTGATGGGAACGCTGTTGATATTTGTGGGTATTGTTTTTGCTGGTTCGGTACTACGTTTCCTTAAAGATGTTTTGAGAGGCAACGATGCTGGACTTAAGAATCAGAAGACAGTTATAGAGGTGCCTCCGCTGATCGGTGTTGCAGATCGTTTTCAGGATCTTCCTATCACAGAGGATTATCTTTCTATTAATGAGTATTCACGACCCGGAATAGTTTTGTCATCAAATCCTGAATACATAGTGATACATTATACAGCCAATCCCGGTTCGGGAGCAAAACAAAACAGGGATTATTTTGAGGGTCTCAAGGATAGTCATATCACATATGCCAGCGCACAATTTGTGATTGGTCTTGAAGGAGAGATCGAGCAATGCGTGCCATGTAATGAGATAGCTTATTGCTCTAACAGCTTTAATGATAAATGTATTTCTATTGAGATGTGTCATCCTGATGAGGGAGGCAACTTCAATGATGCAACCTATAATAATTGTGTGTATCTTGTTGCACATCTTATGAATTACTATCATATGGACATGGATCATTTAATAAGGCATTATGATGTTACAGGAAAGAATTGTCCTAAATATTTTGTTGAACATCCGGACAGATGGGATGTTTTTAAGGATTATGTAAGGCAGTACAGGGAGAAATACAAAGAAACAGAAAATGAGTGATTAATAAATACTTCTCTTAATGTAATATAACTTCTGAAGATGATAATAATTAAGGGATGCCATAGATATTATGGCATCCCTTTACTATATAGATATTCTAAATAATATATTACAACCTGAACTTGACCTGTACAGGCTCACGAAGCGACTGACCGCCGCGGGATTTTACCTTAGTGGTGATGTGCAGATAATAATCCGTATCCTGTGCATAAGGCTCTAATGGCTCTAACTCTATCTCCATATTTTCATCGTCATATTTAAACTTTGCTGCCATTTTAGCTCCGGTTTCACTTTCAACATACAGATTATCCGAATTGATAGTGGAAGGATCAAGGGCTGTAGTGAAACGACATCTCCACACAAAATTACCGGTCTTGAAACTTAAGTTCTGTTTGACTCTGTTCTCATAGCCTTTGGGTACATCTTCTATTTCAATGAATTTCTTTGCCATGTTCGTGAAACCTCCTTGTCTTATTGCAATGTAACTTAGAAATTGGTAGATAGAAACTATTATATCATGTCAACTAAATACGCATTTCATGCTCATTAAGGTGCCAGATATAAGTTCTACTAAGGTTCGCTTTGCTCACCAAGTAGAAACTATTATATCATAAGTTTTGTGATTGTGCCATCCCTGGCACAAAAAACACAATTTTATTTTACTTGTATTCCAGTCCTACTAAAAATGCTTTTTGATTAATCTCTATTGTCTTAGGAGGAACAGTATTCTCAATGACCTTAAGCCAGTCTTCCTTGGCAAAATCCATATGCTGAGCTGCAAGCCCTAAGATGATGTTGTTAAATACTCTTGCATTTCCAAGCTTGATAGCCTCTGCTGAAGCATCAATTGAATATACTTTGTAAGTCTTAGAAAGATTCTCAATGATGTTCTCAGGATACTCGGCTGCTCCGGTCACAACGGTAATAGGATCCATTCTCTGGTCGTTGATTATAAGTGCTCCGTCAGGCTTAAGGTAATGTGCATAACGAAGTGCTTCAAGACGCTCAAATGCGATAAGAACATCTGCCTGTCCTTCTTCTACGATAGGCTCGCTTACTTTCTCACCATAGCGCACAAATGTTACAACGGAACCGCCGCGTTGAGCCATTCCGTGAACCTCTGATAATTTAACATCATATCCTGCGGTAAGGATTATACCGCCAAGAATTCGGCTGGTGAGCAGAGTTCCCTGTCCGCCTACACCGACTATCATAATATTCTTTGTTTCACTCATCAATATACCCTCCCTATTTCTCTACAGTCTCAATGGCATCGAACGGACATAAGTTCTTGCAAAGACCACAGCCGTTACACATTGTCGGGTCAATTGAGATTGTGCCGTCTTCATTCTTAGTAAGTGCAGGGCAGCCAGGCTTTAAGCACATACCGCACTTCTTACATTTCTCCGGAACGGGTACACATTTATTAGGGAAGTGAACTTCCTTAAGAAGAGCACATGGAGACTTGGTGATGATGACAGATACCGCATCTCTTGCAACTTCTTCCTTGATCACTTCTTCTAACTTCTTGATATCAAAGGCGTTGACTTCCTGAACATGCTCAATTCCAAGAGACTTGCAAAGTCCCATGATGTTGATGGCAGGAACTACTTTGCCCTGTAATGTCTTTCCTGTAGCTGCATGATCCTGATGTCCGGTCATACCTGTGGTTGAGTTATCGAGAATAATAACTGTTCCTGTACCCTGATTATAGACCATGTTCATTAATGAGTTAACACCTGTATGCATAAATGTTGAATCACCGATTACGGCAACCCAGTTCTTGATATAATCCTTGCCCTTGGCCATCTCCATACCGTGAAGTGATGAGATGGAAGCGCCCATACAGATGGTTGTGTCAACAACAGAAAGGGGAGCTACTGCTCCAAGTGTATAACATCCGATATCACCGGCAGCATGTATCTTCAATTTATTAAGTACAGTATATACGCTTCTGTGAGGACAGCCCGGGCAAAGAAGAGGAGGTCTTGCAGGAACATCAGCAGGCTTGTTGATGTTAAGCTCTTCTTTGAGTACTGTCTTGCGAAGAAGATTAGCACTGTATTCACCCTGGAGAGTAAATGCTTCCTTACCGATACACTTAATTCCCATAGCCTTAACCTGTTCTTCGATAACAGGCTCTAATTCTTCAAAGATGTACAGTGTTTCAACTTTAGAAGCGAACTCTTCGATAAGCTTCTTGGGAAGCGGATGAACAAGTCCAAGCTTAAGCACTGAAGCTGTAGGACATGCCTCTTTAACATATGTATAAGGGATTCCGCTTGTGATGAATCCTATCTTAGTATCATTTATCTCCATGCGATTAAGAGGAATATCCTTAGAAAATCCTTCTTCGGCAACCTTTAATGTATTGGCATCCTCTGCCATATCTTTGATACGTTTCTCAACAACGAGATGACGCTTGATGGCATTACCCGGCATCATAACATTCTTGCCGATGTTGCGCTCGTAAGGCTTGTCATCAGGAACAATCCTGTCCTCCAAAGTAACTAAACCTTGTGAGTGTGCAAGTCTTGTGGTTGTACGCAGTACAATAGGTGTATCATATTTCTCTGAGAGATCAAATGCTAACTTCATGAAGTCTTTTGCTTCCTGAGAGTCTGACGGCTCTAAAACCGGAACCTGCGCTGCACGGCATATCTGTCTTGTATCCTGCTCGTTCTGTGAGCTGTACATTCCGGGATCGTCGGCAACCACTGCAACGAGACCGCCATTCGAACCGATATAAGACACAGTATACATTGGGTCTGCAGCAACGTTGAAACCGACGTGTTTCATAGATGCCATAGAACGAACTCCGCTTATGGATGCACCGATAGCAACCTCCATGGCAACCTTCTCGTTAGGAGCCCACTCACAGTAGACTTCCGGATATTTTACTAGATTCTCACTGATTTCTGTACTTGGTGTGCCGGGATAAGCAGAAGATACCTTGACTCCTGCTTCATAGGCACCGCGGGCTATCGCCTCGTTACCAAGCATAACTTTCTTCTCACTCATGAAAGTTTCCTCCTGTATGTTACTTATTTATAGGCGTTTGCAAAACTCAATAACAGCTTGTATGCATTGAAACTATATAATGTACACAACAAAAATGAGTTTAACTTAAGTTTCGCAAATAACATATCTTCTTCTTAGTAAGTGAAGAGATAAACATTATTATTATAACGGAAATGAGAAGATTTGTCATTAACGAAATTATGTTAATATTTTATAATTACTATTTTGACAGAAGATCTGCCCAAAACATTTCATGGATTTTACTGGGCTTATGTTGCACGTTTCTAGCGGTTTAAAGAATTACACCCAAAAGGCAAATTGGTGACAAATGTCATCTATACATAAACTCTACAATATGATACTTTTTTTAATGTGTGGAAAATACATAAATCACAACACAAGGAGAAACCATCCATGAATAAAGAAGCAGAAAAGAACGTCTGGAATGAGGGTGATGCCCCAATCTGGAATCTTGAAACATATGAAACACCAATTTCTAAAAACAATAATGATCCCCCAAAAAGAAAAAATAATTATTTGCGTATAACACTTATTGCTGTAACGATGTTTATAGTATTGCTTTTGGTTGTTACAGTGTTGGCATTTAAGATGCAACTGCCAAGAAGGATTGCGTTGTGGAATCCTTCGGAAGAAACAATACGCCAGGATGTAAGTGCTTATCTGGAAGAAAGGTATGATGAGAAGTTCGTCATAACCAATATCCTCTTTCCAAACTTTAATTATGCAAGTTATATCATAACTGCATATCCGGAAGGAAAGCCGCAAAAATCAGATTATAAGATAACGATACACGGCTGGGAGAATAAAGGTCTGATTGATTATTATGATAATTATCCTGTGGTAAAGATAAAACCAGAACTTAAAGAGTATATATCTAATATAGTTGATAAATTCTTTGTTGATAATAGAGTATATGTACAAAATTTTCATCAGGAATGGATTAGGAAGAATATGGATAAAAATTATTCGTTTGATATGTTTCTGAATGATATAGAAGGGGAATGGCATAGCGCCGGATGGTATCATATATGTATTCCATACAAAGATCAAAATGATAAAGAGTTATTAAGAAGAATTAATGAGATGATGGAATGTATAGCAGAAAGTAATTTAAGTGGTTTCTTTTATGTGGATATAATTTATAAAAATTATGAATTACTTTCGGATGATTATGCTCATCTTGAACTTGGGGAGTACGAAAGAGATTTTGTTGATTATGACTATTATATAGATAGATACGGAAATTATGACACATTTGATGAAGAAACGGAGGTAAGAACACATGGCACTAAGTAATTATCAATTGGTATTATTAGATAACTTAATTTATTTGGGGATATTTGAGGAGTTGAA
>CAMHMG010000093.1 GCA_946186175.1 uncultured Clostridia bacterium
CACATCTCAGATGGTTCGTACAATCAAGTACTTCGCTGAGTTAGGCTGATTATATCAGAATATTTAATTCGAGATAATAGCTATGACCTAAGAGAGGGGTCCGGTCTTCTTGGACCGGACCTTCTTTTCTTTTTAAGAAATGCCAATATTATTGATTGTTTTTATGTTAATAATATTCTGGTAATGCTAACAGTATGAAGATTTATTCATATATAATTATTAATTTATTTGGAGGTTAATGTAATGTCATTAAACAAAAAATCAGTAGACGATATCAACGTTAAAGGTAAGAGAGTACTTTGCCGTTGCGATTTCAATGTACCATTAAAGGAAGGACAGATCACAGATGAGAATCGTCTTGTGGCAGCACTTCCGACAATCAAGAAACTTATTGCTGACGGTGGAAAGGTTATCCTTTGTTCACATCTTGGCAAGGTTAAGACAGAAGAGGACAAGCAGACTAAGACTCTTGCTCCTGTTGCTAAGAGACTTTCAGAACTTCTTGGACAGGAAGTTAAGTTTGCAGCTGATCCTGAGGTAGTTGGACCTAACGCAAAGGCAGCAGTTGAGGCTATGAATGACGGTGAGGTTATCTTGCTTGAGAATACACGTTTCCGTGCAGAAGAGACCAAGAACGGAGAGGCTTTCTCTAAGGATCTTGCTTCTCTTTGTGATGTATTTGTTAATGATGCTTTCGGTACAGCTCATAGAGCACATTGCTCTAATGTAGGTGTTGCATCACTTGTAGATACAGCAGTTGTTGGATACCTTATGCAGAAAGAGATTGATTTCTTAGGAAATGCTGTAGAGAATCCTGTACGTCCTTTCGTTGCTATTCTTGGTGGCGCAAAGGTTGCTGATAAGTTGAATGTTATCTCTAACCTTCTTGAGAAGTGTGATACATTGATCATTGGTGGTGGTATGGCATACACCTTCTTAAAGGCACAGGGTAAAGAGGTTGGACTTTCACTTGTAGATGATACAAAACTTGATTATTGTAAAGAGATGCTTGACAAAGCTGATAAGCTTGGTAAGAAGCTTCTTCTTCCTATTGATACAGTTATTGCTTCAGGTTTCCCTGATCCAATCGATGGACCTATAGATGTAAGAACAGTTTCTTCTGATGAGATTCCTGCTGATATGGAAGGTCTTGATATCGGTGAGAAGACAAGAGAACTCTTTGCCGAGGCAGCTAAGACTGCTAAGACAGTTGTTTGGAACGGACCTATGGGAGTATTTGAGAATCCTATTCTTGCCAAAGGTACTATTGCAGTAGCTGAGGCTCTTGCAGCAACAGAGGCTACAACAATCATCGGTGGTGGTGATTCGGCAGCAGCTTGTAACCAGCTTGGATTTGGTGATAAGATGAGTCATATTTCAACAGGTGGTGGAGCTTCCCTTGAGTTCTTAGAGGGTAAAGAACTTCCGGGCGTTGCAGCCGCTAATGATAAGTAAGAACTTAACGAAATCAAGCCGAAGGCGCAGATTGAGTTTAGTTCGAACTTACACATCGATACTTAGTGAGCACAAGCCAAAAGTGCAGGGCGAACTTAGTAGAGAGGTGGCGTATGGTGATGACTTATCATTTAAATAGCGATTTTTGTTTGCGGGGTGAATATTATGGAGACTGATGTTATGAACGAAAAAGAGTTAAAAGATATGAGATTGAAAGAATATTCAGACCTGCAAAGAATTAAAAAGCTGTAGACAGGGATGCAGAGATTGCATACCAAGAGAAATTCTTAAGGGCACAATTACAATCATTAGGTGTCCATACAGAAGATCTCGATGATTAGTATAATTGTAATAATGCAGAAAGGAAACTTAGAAATGGCAAGAAAGAAAATTATCGCAGGTAACTGGAAGATGAACAAGACTCCTTCAGAGGCAGTTAAACTTGTTGAAGAGTTAAAACCATTAGTAGCAAACGATGAAGTTGATGTTGTTTATTGTGTACCTGCAGTTGATATTGTTCCTGTTGTTGAGGCAGTTAAGGGAACAAATGTTGAGATAGGTGCTGAGAATATGTATTTTGAAGAGAGCGGAGCTTATACCGGTGAGGTTAGTGCTGCAATGCTTGTTGATGCAGGTGTTAAGTATGTTATTATCGGTCATTCAGAGCGTCGTGATTACTTCAAAGAGGATGATGTTCTCCTTAACAAGAAGGTTAAGAAAGCTATCGAGGCAGGACTTACACCAATCCTTTGCTGTGGTGAATCATTAGAGCAGAGAGAAATGGGTGTTACTATGGATTGGATCCGTCTTCAGATCAAGTCTGATCTTGACGGTGTTGCTGCTGATGATGTTAAGAAACTTGTAATCGCTTATGAGCCTATCTGGGCAATCGGAACTGGTAAGACAGCTACTTCTGATCAGGCACAGGAAGTATGTAAGGGAATCCGTGATTGCATAGCTGAAATCTATGATGCAGCAACAGCTGATGCTGTTCGTATTCAGTACGGCGGATCTATGAATGCAGGTAATGCAGCAGAGCTTCTTGCTAAACCTGATATTGACGGAGGACTTGTTGGAGGAGCTTCTCTTAAAGCAGACTTCGGTCAGATTGTTAATTACAACAAATAATAATTCAAATGTATTGATTTAAAATGGTCCGGCGCTTAGGCGCCGGATTTTTTTTTAAAATATATAAAAAATACTTTTCATATAACTAAAAAAAAGGTATAATAGATAAGATTTTTATACAAGAAAGAGGTATGAGTATGTTCAAGATTGTTAGTAAGAAAGAACTTAACCCGACGGTAACATTTATGTCAGTAGAAGCACCGTTGGTAGCTAAGAAAGCAAAAGCAGGACAATTCATCATATTCCGTGCTAAAGAGGACAGCGAACGTATACCACTTACGATTGCCGGTTATGACAGAGAGAAAGGTACTGTTGATATTATTTTCCAGATTGTTGGTGCAGGAACAGAAGTTCTTAATTCATTAAATGAAGGAGAAAATATTCAGGATTTTGTTGGTCCTCTCGGTAATCCTACTGAGATAGAAGGGCTTAAGAAAGTCGCTGTTGTTGGTGGAGGTGTTGGTTGTGCAATAGCATATCCGGTCGCAAAAGCACTTCATGAGCAGGGATGTGAAGTAACCTCTATTGTTGGTTTTAGAAATAAAGATTTGGTAATATTAGAAGATGAATTCAAAGCGGTAAGTTCTGATTATATACTTATGTCTGATGACGGCTCTGTAGGAGAGAAGGGTGTGGTAACACAGCCACTTGATAAGTTGCTGGCAGATGGTACAGAGTTTGATGAAGTGATAGCAATCGGACCTCTTATCATGATGAAGTTTGTTGTTGCAACAACTAAGAAATATAACGTTAAGACTGTTGTAAGTATGAATCCTATAATGGTTGACGGTACAGGAATGTGTGGAGGATGTCGTCTTACTGTTGGCGGAAAGACTAAGTTTGCATGCGTTGACGGACCTGATTTTGACGGCTTTGAAGTAGATTTTGATGAAGCTATGGCAAGGGGTTCAGTTTATAAGCCGTTTGAAACAAAAGCAAGAGAAGAAACATGTAATCTTCTTAAAAAGGAGGTACAGTAAGATGCCGAATATGAGTATGACAAAGAATCCGATGCCATCACAGGAGCCGGAGGTTAGAAATAAGAACTTTAAAGAGGTTACCTTAGGATATACTAAGGAAATGGCAATTGACGAGGCGGGAAGATGTCTTAATTGTAAGCATAAACCATGTGTTACCGGTTGTCCTGTTCAGATTGACATTCCTGCATTTATCGCAAAGGTTGCAGAGGGTGATTTCGAGGCTGCTTATCAGGTTATCAACAAGAGCAGTTCACTGCCTGCTGTCTGCGGACGTGTATGTCCACAGGAAACTCAGTGTGAGTCGAAGTGTGTTCGTGGTATTAAGGGCGAACCTGTAGCAATAGGCCGTCTTGAGAGATTTGTTGCTGACTATCACAACGCAAATTGTACTGATAAGGCTGTGAAACCGGAATCTAACGGACATAAGGTTGCAGTTATCGGCTCAGGTCCTTCAGGACTTGCATGTGCCAGTGATCTTGCAAAGAAGGGATATGAGGTGACTATATTTGAGGCACTTCATCTTGCAGGAGGTGTTCTTGCATATGGTATTCCTGAATTCAGACTTCCTAAGGACATCGTTCAGAAGGAAGTAGATGGTCTTAAGGATTTAGGAGTTAAGATTGAGACTAACGTTGTTATCGGTAAGACAATTTCAATTGATGAACTTATGAATGAGTATGGTTTTGAGTCTGTATTTATTGGTTCAGGTGCCGGTCTTCCAAGATTTATGAGAATTCCAGGAGAGAATCTTAACGGAGTATATTCTGCTAATGAGTTCCTTACAAGAATCAATCTTATGAAGGCATATAAAGAGGATTCAACAACACCTATTAAACATCCTGAAAAGACTGTAGTTGTAGGTGGCGGTAACGTTGCGATGGATGCTGCAAGATGTGCTAAGCGACTTGGATCTGATGTAACGATTGTATATCGTCGTTCTATGGAAGAGCTTCCTGCTAGAGCTGAAGAAGTTGAACATGCTATAGAAGAGGGTATCAAGTTTGAACTGCTTACTAATCCTCTTGAGGTGGTTGGTGAAGATGGATGGGTTACATCTGTTCACTGTCAGAAGATGGAGCTCTCAGAGCCTGACGAGTCGGGTAGAAGAAGACCTGTTGCAATTGAGGGAGCATTTACTGATATAGATTGTGATTGCATGATAATGTCGATTGGTACATCACCTAATCCTCTTATCAAGGATACTACAGAGGGTCTTGATACAGAGTCGTTTGGCGGAATCACAGCTGATGAGTTCGGTGCTACATCTAAGCCTGGAGTATATGCAGGTGGAGATGCTGTTACAGGCGCAGCTACAGTAATTCTTGCTATGGGTGCAGGTAAGAAGGCTGCTTCTGCGATTGATGAGTATCTTAACAAATAATTATAATGTTAAAGAGGCAGAATTTATGGTCTGCCTCTTAACAATATAATTTTTATCAATTTGAAAGTGAGGAATTTATACTTTGATGAACGACAGCTATGTTGAGTATTCTGTCAGATCAAAGGCTGAACCCAATTTCTATATTGGAATCGGTCTTGGAATAGTCAGCATTTTATTGGGATTGTTTATTTTACTTTATGATCTTTCCGGTATTATATTATTTGTTATCGGTATAGCTCTGATAGTTGTTTTTTTACAGATGAAAAATGTTGAGTATGAGTATATCATAACAAATGGCGATGTGGAGATATCGGCAATTTACGGTGCAAGCAGGAGAAAAGTCAAAAAACAGTTTGATGCGTCTACTGTAAAGTATATCTGCGCAGGCAATTCTAACAGAATAGCCGGTGAGAATATTGTTAAAAAGTATGATTATACTTCGAAGAGAAAAGATGAGCCGAATGTTGCAGTGATCATAGAAAAGGACGAGAAGAAGGAACTTGTTCTTATGGAGCTTAATGAGAAGTGTATTAATCATATGAAGACATATTTGAGAAACAAAGTGTATGAATTATAAAAACAGGTGATTGCGAAACTCATTGAAAAGTGTAAATGAGTTTCGCAATTGACTAATGAATTATAAAATATATAAAGGAGAACAGAAAATGAGTAAAAAACCTGTAGTTTTAATGATTCTTGACGGATATGGACTTAATGAAAAGACAGAGGGTAATGCAATTGCAATGGCAAAGACTCCTGTTATGGACGGACTTATGAAGGATTGTCCTTTTGTTAAAGGTAATGCGTCGGGAATGGCAGTTGGTCTTCCTGACGGACAGATGGGAAATTCAGAGGTTGGTCATATGAATATGGGTGCAGGCCGTATCATTTATCAGGACCTCACCTCAATAACCAAAGCTATTGAAGATGGTGATTTCTTTGAGAATGAAGCTATGCTTGAAGCGATTGAAAATTGTAAGAGGAATGATTCAAGCCTTCATCTTTGGGGACTTCTTTCAGATGGTGGAGTTCACAGCCATAACACACATTTATATGGTATTCTTGAGCTTTGTAAGAAGCAGGGACTTGAGAAAGTATTTATTCATCCATTCTTTGACGGACGTGATACACCTCCTGCATCAGGTAAGGATTATCTTGCTGAGCTTATCGAGAAGACTAAGGAGATTGGTGTAGGTAAGGTTGCTTCTCTTTCGGGAAGATATTATGCGATGGACAGAGATAACAGATGGGAAAGAGTTGAGAAAGCTTATGCCTCATTGGTATATGGTGAAGGCGTTATGGCAGAGGATCCGATTAAGGCAATGGAGGATTCGTATGCAGAGGATGTAACTGATGAGTTTGTTCTTCCTACAGTTATTACTGAGAATGGACAACCTGTATCTCTTGTTAAAGAGAATGATTCGGTAATCTTCTTTAACTTCCGTCCTGATCGTGCAAGAGAGATAACAAGAGCTTTCTGTGATGACGATTTTACAGGCTTTGAGAGAAAAAATGGTCGTATTCCCCTCACGTATGTATGTTTCAAGGATTATGATGAGACAATTCCTAATAAGATAGTAGCATTCAAGAAGCAGAATATTGTTAATACATTTGGTGAGTATCTTGCAAATAATGGTTTGAAACAGCTCCGTCTTGCTGAAACAGAGAAGTATGCTCACGTAACTTTCTTCTTTAATGGAGGAATTGAGGAGCCTAACGAGAATGAGGAGAGAATTCTTGTTAAATCGCCTGCTGTCGCAACATATGATCTTCAGCCGGAGATGAGTGCTCCTGAAGTATCTGAGAAATTAAATGCTGCTATCACAAGTGGTGAATATGATGTTATCGTAATCAATTTTGCAAACCCTGATATGGTTGGTCATACCGGAGTTATCGATGCTGCGATTAAGGCTGTTGAGAAGGTAGATGAGTGTGTTGGTAAGGCTGTTGAGGCAGTTAAGTCTGTTGACGGCGTAATGTTCATCTGTGCTGATCATGGTAATGCTGAGAAGATGATCGATTATGAGACCGGTGAGCCGCATACTGCTCATACAACTAATCCGGTACCATTTATTCTTGTTAACTACGGCGATGTTAAGCTTAGAGAAGGCGGATGTCTTGCGGATATCGTTCCTACATTACTCGATATAATGGAAATGCCTCAGCCTGCTGAAATGACAGGAAAGAGCCTTATTGTAAGATGATTTGTAACTGCTCAGTCAGCATCTTGCATTTTCTGCAAAAGCATAGCTGAATAGATACGGTGATTATATACACAGGGGTGTCAAAAGAATATTTTGACGCCCCTATTTATGTATAAAATTATATTTCATGGAAATACTTTCTTTTAGGATCAATTATTTAATGAAATTATTCTATATCGGGAAGGAATTGTTATTCATGAAAGAGTACGAGATTTTAGATGTTCATGCAGTAGAAATTATAGATTCAAGAGGTAATCCGACTGTTGATGTCACTATTACCTTGAAAGATGGAATTACCGGAAGCGCGTCTGTACCAAGTGGTGTGTCAATAGGACAATATGAGACATTAGAACTTAGAGATGGAGATAAAAGACATAATGGTAACGGTGTTGAACAGGCTGTTAACAATGTTAATACCAGGATTGCAGACAAGATCATTGGAATGAATGTATTAGACCAGGTAAAGATTGATAATCTTTTGATAAAAGCCGATGGTACAGATAATAAGAAAAAATATGGTTCAAATGCAATACTTGGGGTTTCTCTTGCCTGTGCTAAAGCTTCTGCAAATGCTCTTTCTATTCCGTTATACAGATATATTGGAGGAATTAATACCAAGTGCTTGCCAATGCCGATGATAAGCGTTTTAAACGGCGGAAAATATGTTGACAACATAATAGATATTCAGGAATTTATGATTGCACCGGTAGGCGCGGACAGTTTTTCTCATGGGATAGAGATGTCATGTGAGGTATACCACGAATTAGAAAGAATTCTTATATCTAAGAAGTTATCAACCGGAATTGGTGACGAGGGTGGATTTATCCCTGACATATCATCATCATCTGAGATTTTTGATATTATTATTGAGGCCGTAGAAGCAGCCGGATATCAGGCTGGGACAGACATCAAGTTTGCAATAGATGTTTCAGCCTCTGATTTGTATGATGAGAATACAGATCTTTATTATTTCCCGGGAGAAAGTATGATCTGCGGTAAGGAAATCTATAGAAATGCTGAGGAAATGGTACAATATTATGAGGATTTATCGGGCAGATATCCTATTTATTCCATTGAAGACGGACTGGGAGATAACGATACAAAGGGTTGGAAACTGCTAACATACAGACTTGGAGATAAACTTCAGCTTGTTGGTGATGATCTTTTTGCTACTAATGACAATAGGATTATAAATGGAGTAAACAATAAGATGGCCAATGCCGTGATGATAAAACCTAATCAGATAGGAACGCTTACAGAGACTCTTAATGCTATAGAGATTGCTAAATGCGCCGGATACAAAACAATAATCGGTCATAGATCAGGGGAAACAGAAGATCCATTTATTGCTGATCTGTCTGTGGCAGTTTCATCGGGACAGATTAAAACCGGTGCTCCGTGTAGGAGTGAAAGAGTAGCAAAATACAACCGTTTATTAAAGATTGAAGAAGAAATTGGAAAAGATTCAAAATTTTTCTTGCCATAGTAGATATGTTGTGTTATGATATCGGTTAGTGAGTTTTTGAATAAGTTGTACTTAACATAGGAGGATTGATGTTATGAAGACAGCACTTACAGTAGTGTTCTTGATAGTATGTATAATTATCTGCGTTTTAGTATTGTCACAGGAAGCTAAGGATAATGGTCTTGGAAGTCTTGCAGGCGGAGCTGCTGCCGGAGAGACTTATTGGAGCAAGAACAAGGGACGTTCGAAAGAGTCTTATCTTGTTTTGGCAACAACAATAGCTGTTATAATTTTCTTGGGAGTTGCATTGTTGTTAAGCTCTAAGATAATGAATTAGTTTACAGACTGCTGCATACTATGTGCAGCAGTTTTCTTTTTGCTTATGTATTACTATGAAAGTGGTTTTTTGATTGGTGGTAAGATATGGATATTAGAGGACAAAGAAAAAAGACAATTTTACAATTGATAAATGATCCTGCATATAAACCTATGAAACAAAAAGAGCTGGCGTTTCTGTTGCAGGTGCCGTCAGAAAACAGGGAGGATTTTCATGAACTCTTGATGGAACTTGTGGCTGAAGGAAGAATAATTCATACAAAGCGTGGGAAATTCCAATCTCTTTCAAGTGTTGAAAAAACAGGTATCTTTACCGGTAATCAGAGAGGTTTTGGCTTTGTATCTGTTGAGGGAGAAGAAGAGGATTATTATATAAGTGATAAAGAAACACATGGTGCGCTTGACGGCGACAAAGTTTTGATCACAATTATAGATAGCGGTAAGGGACGCAGAAAGGAAGCTTCTGTAGTTAAGATTATAGAACATGTTAACAATGAAGTGGTAGGCTATTACAAGCAATATAAGAATTTCGGCTTTGTAATACCCGATAACAGAAAGCTTGGTGAAGATATATTTATTCCTGATGGGAAAAATTTAAACTGTGCTACCGGTAATAAGGTGGTTGCCGTGATTACCAGATACGGTGATAATAGATATAAAGCTGAAGGCGAAATCAAAGAAATATTAGGTAATGTAAATGATCCCGGTACGGATATCATTTCAATTATTAGATCTCATGAGCTTCCGGTTGATTTTTCTGATGATGTTTTGTCAGAAATGAAGAAGATTGCTAATATTGTCAAAGCTACAGATATTGAAGGCAGAACAGATCTAAGAAATGAATTAATGGTGACGATCGATGGAGAGGATTCTAAGGATCTTGATGATGCTGTTTCACTTAGAATAACAGAAAATGGCTACAGACTGGGCGTACATATTGCTGACGTATCGCATTATGTTAAAGAAGGCTCTGCATTGGATAAAGAGGCGCTTAATCGTGGAACTAGTGTATATCTTGTAGACCGTGTTATCCCGATGCTTCCTGTAGGATTGTCTAATGGAATATGTTCCCTTAATGAAGGAGAGGACAGACTGGCATTATCCTGTATAATGGATATAGATCATCATGGGAAACTTAAGAATCATGTCATAGAAGAGACTGTGATCAATGTAAGTAAAAGAATGACGTATGCTGAGGTATATGAGATCTTATCTCAAAACAGATGTATAGAAAACGCTGATGAAGCTGCAGATTATAGATCACAAGATAATAAATGTAGTGATGAGTATGAAAAAATTAAAGAAATGCTTGTTAATATGAAAAAATTATCTGATATAATAAGAACGAGAAGACATGAACGTGGTTCGATAGATTTTGATTTTCCGGAGGCTATGATCAAACTTTCTCCGGAAGGAAAACCAATTGATATTTCTGCAAAAACGCAGAATGATGCACATAAAATAATTGAAGATTTTATGCTTATGGCTAATGAAACTATTGCAGAAGATTATTATTGGCAGGAGCTGCCTTTTGAGTTTCGTGTTCATGACAAACCGGAAAAGGAGAAGATTGATAAGCTTAGGAATATAGTTGAAAAGTTCGGGTATTATCTCAAAGCCTCTTCCGATGATATACATCCGAAAGAATTACAGAAGCTACTTAGTTCAATTGAAGGAAAGGAAGAAGAGAATTATATAAGCCGCATGATGCTAAGAAGTATGCAACAGGCAAGATATGAGGTGGAATGTTCAGGCCATTTTGGACTTGCAGCAAGGTATTACTGTCATTTTACATCTCCGATACGAAGATATCCTGATCTTCAGATTCATAGAATTATCAAAGAAAATATTCACGGACGATTGACTAACGAACGTATATTACATTATAATAAAATTCTTCCGGAGGTTGCCACATCCAACTCAAAGAAAGAAAGACGGGCAGAGGAAACTGAGAGAGAAGTTGAGAAACTCAAAAAAGTACAATATATGAGCAGACAGAAGGGTAATGTATTTGAAGGACACATTTCAGGTGTTACAGGATATGGTTTCTATGTTGAGTTGGATAATACAGTTGAGGGAATGGTAAGTCTTGCATCTATTCCTGATGATTTCTTTCTTTTTGATGAAGAAAATATGTTGATTTTTGGAAGAGAAACAGGAATAGTTTATCAAATGGGGCAGAAGGTCAAGGTCAAAGTTGTTGACACTGATAAAAGGATGCTGACGATTGATTTTGAGATTGCTGAATAAAGATTAATATAGAAAAATTGTAACTAACAATGAAGAAATAGAAT
>CAMHMG010000094.1 GCA_946186175.1 uncultured Clostridia bacterium
CTCAACCAGGTCAATATCATTACACGAGCCCGCTCCTATTATAGCAACAGAAAGCACCTTCTTATATAGCGGCAACATTTTGGTCTTTGCAATCCCATCTTTGACCGCTTTATAACCCACTATCTGACGACTGACGCCCTCTAAGATCATTCCTGTGACCTTTTTCCTATACCCGCTCCAATCATTATATGCATTAGGTAAAATAAACTTCTGTTTTATCTGATCATATATGCCCATAACCTTTCCCCTTACAGCATTATATTCTTCTCATGTTTTCAATTATCAACCGCGGCATTATATACATCATTCTAAGAGCAACGCCTCCAAGTCCCACAAGCATAACTATATAATACACCATTATAGGTAATTTGAGCAATTCATACAACACCAGACCTATTATCAGAACACCAAATGAAATGACCATCATTACAGCCATGTTGAAAAATGCGTTAAGGTTACCCCTGAGCGCACTGTACTCATCATCCCATGTCACATAAGGGCTCACACTGTCAAGATACATACCGACCGCTAATGATATAATATGCGCTATAAGCATCAGCACCGCGTAGACAACACCTCTATAAAACGGTGCTCTTAGATATATACAAATAATAATATCCGTAAGAAGCAGCATCGGATAAGTAAACATGAAGCTTACAAATGCCTTTGCATACATTTGTATATCATACGGAACCGGTATGAACTTGATCAGATCTAAATGCTGTCCCTCTCTCGTAAATGCAGTCGAAGCCAGACAGTTAAGTGCTGTTGCAATGAACGACATAGAAATGATTATCATCAACATTATCATCTGCGCGCCGTCATTACCCTCCCCATATTGACCTATAAAAGCTGCCATACTGTATTTGTCCTTAGTCATGTGGAATAATAAAAATGCGCCAAAAGGCCACAGAAGATTAATGTATGCAGTATTACCTGCAAAAGCCCTTGTTCTTAGTATAACCCTAAGTTCTTTTTTCAAACATGAAATAAACTGCGATTCCACTATGATATCCCTGCTCTTGATCGTTGCTTTCTTAGATGAGCCTAATCCTGCAGCAGTATAGAGTCCCTCCTGATATAACGCTTTGCCAACGAAGAACATTATTGTAAGCAGCAATGCATTAGACAGAATATATAATATAAGATAGATAATACTGCCGCGGCTTACCGCTTCACACAACCACACAACCGGAAAAAATATCACGTTAAGAGTCTTCAAAAACATGTTGTCCCCGCTGCCTAAGGACTCAACATAATTGGCAATATTAATATCGCCTATTCCTCTCAATGAATATAGAAATACTGCCGCAAAAAGCACCATTAACAACGTAGACATTCTGTAGAATATCATTTCATTCTTCACACCTTTGAGCACGGCCATGAGAATGAGTGAAAACAACGCACAATAGATCATAGGCACCAGAGGAATCATAAATGTTCCCAGTATCGCTGAAATGACCGATATAGGATTAACCGCGGTTAAAAAGTCAATGTTTCTAATCACCGCAACAAAATATCCGATAAAAACCGCCAAAAGCACCATGAACTCCATAATACTCTCTGCAAAATACGCATAGAAAAACTTGGCGATCATCAAATGATGAGTTGGTATCGGAAGGGTCACTAAATGTTCCCTATCCGATGAAAAGAATAACACGGAAAAAATAACCATAATTCCAAATATCATAGAAAATGCTGATAATATCTGCATTTCAAACAACATTCCTCCGCCGGGATTGCCGACTTCAATAAGTGCTTCCGTCATCACATAACTAATCACGCCAACGATAACAACACACGGTATCATAATGCCCAGCGCTGCTATCAGAGCTAATATCTTATAGCCTGTCTTTTTCGGAAGCTGCATCTCCGTATTCTTCCTGAATATATCCATCAAGGATTTGATACCTGTATAATTCATGACCCCATCCCCCTGTATTCTGCTTTGTTACAGATTTTTCTTATCTATTCGGTTATGCTTCATTGGCACCGCCTATCATATCAATAAAAATAGCTTCGAGGTCTTTGCCCGGATACCTTCCTTCAAGCTCCTCAACCGTTCCCTGGTACAGATTATGACCATGATTGATTATCATTATTCTGTCACATAATTTCTCCGCAACCTCTAATACATGTGTTGAAAAAAGTACGGCATTGCCCTTCTCTGCATGCTCCTTCATCATTTGCTTAAGCTCATAAGCTGCTGTCGGGTCAAGACCTGTCATAGGCTCATCTAATATCCACGCAGGCGGATTGTGAATAAGCGCTGCTATCACCATGGTCTTCTGTCTCATACCATGTGAATACTCCCTCATCGGAAGCCCCAAAGAATCTTTGATTCCAAATCGTTCCGCTAATTCGTTGATACGCTTCTCTCTCTCATCTAACGGAACACGATATAGATTGGCAATATAATTGATATATTCTATACCTGTAAGCTGCAAAAGAATATCAGGATTATCCGCTACATAGGCAAAACTCTCTTTTGCCTTTAAAGGTTCTTTGACAATGTCAAATCCATTGATAGTAGCATTACCCTCAGTCGGCTTAAGTATTCCCGTAAGCATCTTGATAACAGTCGTCTTACCGGCACCGTTAGGTCCTGCAAAGCCAACTATTTCACCAGGCTTTATCTCAAAAGAAAGATCATCCACTGCTTTGAAATCTTTTCCGTAAACCATTGATAAATTATCCGCCTTGATCATACATTTACCCCTTTCAATTTTCAAGACAAAATCTTTATAAGCTCATCATAGACTTCTTTCGCAACTGCGAGTTTATACATCAGTCTGCTTTCCTGTGGTTCTAACTCCTTGTAAAAGGTCAAAACTTTATCCTTGTAACTGATTGCAAAATATATTTTCCCGGGCGCCGAGCTTCCGGTATTAGCAGGATCAACATTACCCATAGTTCCTGTGACACCAATTCCGATATCAGCAAGGTACTTATCCTGACAAACCTTAGCCATTGCCATCGCCGTTTCTTCTGAATATACAGAATATCTATTGATTATTTCTGCAGGCACGCCCATCATTATCTTTGCCTCATTACAATATGTCACAAATGCTCCTTTCATAATCGACGAAGATCCTTCAGTATCCGTTATCAGACTGGCAATCTGCCCGGCAGTACATGATTCCATTGTGGTAATCGTAAGGTTCTTTTCAATCAATATTTGGGTAAGCTTTGTGTAAGCGTTACGAATATCCTGTTCTCTGTATTGTTCAGCCACAGCTTTATCCCCCTTCCATAGTACCTCATTGTATTAAAAAGCCATGTAAGTTGTACATTATTGGTACATCATACATGGTAATCATAGAAATGGTGTCAACCAATGTTGACACCATTATATACTATTATGCATTGATTAATCAATGTGTTTTACAACTTTATAGAATTATACCCTTAAGCTTTATCTCAATCAGAAAATCCCTTAAATTTATAGATTTCATAACCTGATAACTGACGTGCAGTATATGTATTATAAGACACTTTACTATCACTGGCATCAGCTTCAAAAAAGGCATATTTTGACCCCGAACGACCTATATACAGCATTACATGACCATTCATAAGTGCTATATCTCCACCCTTTATCTTGCTAAGTTTTTTCTTCTGATAATATGATGATTTCAACATGTTTGCTGTTGTTTGATATTTAAATGTATAGCCTGTTCCCGCTGCATTAAAACAAAGATATGTAAGATAAGAACAATCAATACCTTTAGCTGTTGTGTTCTTTCTTTTTCCCATATTAGTTTCCATTTCAGATGTAATAAATCCTTTATTAACATATTCCCACCACTTCTCATCATCAAAACTATGGTTAGACATGCTGTAAGGAACTCCTATATACGTTTTACCTGCTATGAATTTCTTTGAAACCGTTCCATCAACTGCTTTTACTTTATTTGCCTTATTCTTGCTTGATTTCCATGTTGAAAAATCCGCCGGACACACCCATTGTATAGTTGCCAGTCTTTGTGCTTTCCTCAAACAGTTCTTTCTTTCCTCCGACAGATTATCATTCTCATAATTTACTCCGGTATATGGCGCATATGTTAATCCAGTATTAGCATACGACTGATTCTGCGACGAATTATTAATATTTTCTGAACTCGAAAGATATTTATTAGCATTATATGTAGTAATGAACGCAAACTTATATCCATCACTCACAGGGTATCTGACTTGTGTATAATTGCCATATGTCCCCAACACTACCACTTTATCACCTTTCTCAATATATCCATACTTTAAAGATGTATCCGCTCTGCAATAAGTTATAATGTTAGCAGATGCATACTTGGTATATCCACCTGTAGCAGTCAATATTGCATCGGTACTTATATATCCGCTTTTAGTTCCTCCGGTATCTAATGGATATGATACATAGCAATAATTTTTTTGAATTTCCATAATTGTTACTTCATCCGTACTATATATCCATCCATATTCATTTGTCAGCCCCGAATCAGAATACACTCTTGTATTAGACTTATTAATAGTGTATACCTTATGCGTCTCAGCATTAACCTTCGAAGTTTTAATACTTAACACGGACAATATGACTACAACCAAAAAGATCGCATAACTAATTTTTCTTTTGACTAACATTTACCTCATCCTCCTTATTAAAAGACCATGTATGTTGTTCCTTATAGTTACATCATACATGGTTTTTATCTTTTTTTATTTAATTGTAATAGTTGACAAGAATTTTGTAATTATTGCTGTCTGTTCTTGCTTTCAAAACAATCATACAGAATTTATTTAATATATCAGGCATTTCTATAAACTATATTATATCTAAGAATTATATTTTTTTCACCTTTTGCTTCAGCATCTACATTCCAAAGCCCTATCAATAGTAATATCCTGAAGTGCCTTATAATTAAGAAAACCTGACAATTGGTCAACCTGATGCAGAAGAATATTTTTCTTATCAATCAGCATATTCCCCTGTTCAGCCATTTCTTTAATTTTATCCTCTGCATCAAATTTTAATGTGGCTACTTTAACTTTGTCTAATACGCGAACATCCTCAATACCCTCATTAAACTTAAAATGAACCTTTGATGAATCTGAAGGCAATCTGTTATCCGATAAGTATAGTATATTCTCCCCGGCTTTGACCTGCGCTTCCACACTAAGTTTCAATATTGCAGAATTCCTATAAAAATCTACTATTCATCACTTACCATAATCCATTAACTGTTTCAAAAAACATTTTTGACAACTTATATATCAATCCATCACCAATATCAGCATTAACAATATGACACGTTGGATTTAATAATCGATATACATATACGGATAAAAATAATACTATAGCTGCCCCTTCAATTATTAACATCTTTTTTTTAGAAATCTTCTTCCTATATGCAACAATAATAAATCCCAATGGTACACACCAGAACAGCGGATGATAATAAAATGCCATACTAAAATCACCCTTCAAAGCTGCAAATAGAGCTCTGGTCATTCCACATCCGGCGCAAGACACTCCTGTCAACAATTTAAGAGGGCATCCAAAGATCAAATATAATATAATTAATAAGACAACGCTTAGTACTTGGGAAATAGTAGTATATATTTTATATTTTTTCTGAGTATCGATAATATTCGTATTATCTTTTAACATAACTAACCTAATTTTATCTGTACCCTGGTGTTGACCAGACAGATAATCGTTCCCGGAGGACAAGAAACAGGTACATTTTTTTGCAATCTTACCCCATTAATAAATGTTCCATTTGTTGAATTATCAGTTACTATATATATATTATTTGCAGCATTATATTGAACTGTACAATGAATATTACTAATATATGATTCCTGAATAATGAAATTTGCCCTATTTGGATTTTTTCCTATAGCTATACTCGAATTTGCCGATATAGGAAATGACCTACCTTGCGCTGATCCGGCAATACATTGCAACATGCCCTGTGCTTCAATCTGTTTTTGCTCTATAACATATTCTCTCTGCTGTATCTGCCCCTGTCCTTGATATGTGTCAGTTTGTATTTGCTTTTGATTTTGGTATATACCTCCTTGTAGCTGCCTTTGATCTTGATTAGACCCACTCTGTATCTGTCTTTGACCTTGATATGTGCCTTCTTGTATACGTTCCTGTCTCTGATTTCCATATCTTTCCTGATCATTATACCTGGCTCCATTGCCCTTACCCATATTATAGGCATATGCTAACTTATTGGTACTTTGATACATAATATGCTCAGCAATTAATGGTCCAAAGAAAAACAGCAAAAGCCCCAGAGTTTGCCAAAGAAGAATAGAACTTCCACTTTCAGGTATTTCTACATCATATTTATGCCCATTACTCTTTAGTCTGGTTTGCAGATTATAATCCCAAAATACTCTATAGATACCGCATGTCAGAAACGACAATATTCCTCTTGTCGCGACGTTAGTAGTAGTCAATCCGTCACCTTCGCATAACAAATTAACATCACTAATCCATTTTGTATCATATATATCCTTGCCAATAGACTCGCCCACCAAGGCAATAAATATTATTATACCTGCAGCTACTGCACCTTCTTCACTATCATTTACAAAAGCAATAAATGAGCCTATTCCCAATATTATAAGATTAATCACATAAAGTACTACATATATCCATATTGACCAATTATATTTTAAGTTATGAACCATTTTAGTCACCCTCTTTATATCTTTAGATTTTTATCTTCAATACCTGTGATCATACAATATTATTAACATCATCTAATAATCATATGTCCAAAGGTATGTTGATTAATATATAAAAATGATATACCCTTCATTGTCACAAATACACATCCACAGCATATACCGCCTTCATTTCCATTATAATCAGTTATTTGGGATTATACAACTATTACATTTATATCTCAATACCTTATATGTTTTGTATTTACGCAGTTGATTCCAAAACACCCAAACATATCATTAAGAGTTACACTTCCAACGATTAAAATAAAAAACCGCATATGATAACCTTATGGAATTCATCATACACGGCTTTCTGCTGTTATTATTAATTTTGTAACAATTGACAACTATTTTGTAATTCTTTATTTTTCTTCACGTATGAAAATACTCTAATCCGCTTTTATCCGTTGCTTCAACTTTATGGAATAAATGAATCAACCTGTTTTATTCACAAAAAATAACAAATGTGTTATACTTCAGATATAATTTCATGCATGAAACTTATAGGAGAGAAAATATGAAACCTTCAGGCTATTATACCTCCGGCGAATTTGCGAAAATGGCACACATAACCATCCGCACAGTCCGCTACTATGACAAAGCCAATATCCTTAAGCCATCCTTTGTGAATGATGCCGGAGCAAGATTCTATACAGATGAAGATTTTGCCAAGCTTCAGCAGATCCTTCTTCTTAAATATCTTGGTTTCTCATTAGATGATATACGTGCGATCACAATAGGCGATCTCGACCATAACATGCTCAAAAACTCTCTCAATCTACAGTTAAAATTAGTCAAAGACCGTATTGAACAGATGGAGATGGTATCTAACGCAATAGAGGATATAACAAAAGCTTTAGATAAAGAAAATGATATAGACTGGTCTTCCATGCTTAACCTTATTCATCTTACCAATATGGAAAACACCCTAAAAACCCAGTACGAGAACTCCAGCAACATTTCTGCAAGGATCAACCTGCATAACTTGTATTCAGTTAACAAGCAGGGATGGTTTCCATGGCTTTATGAACAATGTGATATACGCTCCGGAATGAACATTTTGGAGATCGGCTGTGGAAGCGGCGCCTTTTGGAAAGAGAACATTGATAAATTGAAGACTTCCAATGTTCATATTACACTTAACGATATTTCCGAAGGAATGCTTCGTGACACCAGGAGAGAACTTGAGAAAGAACATCCGTTAATTCATTTTGATTATCAGGCCTTTGACTGTCATGAGATTCCATATGAAGATTCTTCCTATGATCTGATAATTGCCAATCATGTACTGTTCTATTGTGATGACCTCCAGAAAGCTCTTCTTGAGATCCGTCGTGTATTAAAACCCGGCGGTACATTTATCTGCAGCACTTATGGAGCTTCCCATATGAAAGAGATAACTACGCTCGTACGCGAATTCAACAGCTCCATAATATTATCCGCGGACAATTTGTTTGACAGGTTCGGTCTCGACAACGGTGCAGATCTTCTTACACCCTACTTTTCTTTTGTAAAGAGAAAGATATATGAAGACGAATTAATAGTAGATAAAGCAGAGCCTCTGATAGAATATATATTGTCCTGTCACGGTAATCAGAACCAGTATCTTCTCGACAGATACAAAGACTTCCGCACCTATGTGGAGCGGAAGACTAAAAATAAATTCCATATTACCAAATATTCAGGAATATTTATATGTACTAAGTAATAAACACTACAGATTCTCCTGTGGTTTTCTCGGAGCTAATTTATTAGCGAACTTGGTATACTTACCAATCCAGGTAAGTTCAACAGGACCTGTTGATCCATTTCTTTGTTTTGCCACAATAATATCTGCAATTCCCGGCTTTGGAGAATCCTCCTTATTGTAGTAATCGTCACGGTAAATGAACATGATTACATCGGCATCCTGTTCGATAGCACCGGATTCACGAAGGTCAGACATAACCGGCTTATGATCTTCACGACTGTCTACGGCACGGTTAAGCTGTGAAAGCGCAATTACCGGAACATCCAATTCTCTTGCAAGTTTCTTAAGCGATCGGCTTATTGTAGAAATTTCCTGCTGACGCGACTCACTTCTTCCCACTCCATTCATCAACTGCAGGTAATCTATTACTATCAGACCAATATTCTTTGTCTGTTTGAGCTTCCTGCATTTAGATCTAAGTTCTGCGATATTGATACCCGGTGTATCATCAATATACATCTGGGTCTCTCCGACACGGTATGTAGATTCCATTATCTTGTCCCAATCTGTATCAAGCAGCTGTCCTGTTCGTATAGATTGCGAATCAACCATGGAATCCATCGCGATAAGACGCGTCGCAAGCTGCTCCTTACTCATCTCCAATGAAAATACGGCAACCGGTACATTTTCCTCCATTGCAGCATTCTTGGCGATATTAAGAGCAAATGCAGTCTTTCCCATCGCAGGTCTGGCGGCAATCAATATTAATTCAGAACCGTGAAGACCGGTAAGCTTCTCATCGAGATCCTTAAATCCGGTTGGCACTCCTGTAACCTTGCTGCCCCGCTTTGCAGAAGCTTCTATGTTATCAAGTACATTAAGAGCAATTTCTTTCATCTCTACAAACTGCATACCTGTATTTCTCTTCTGCGTAATATCAAACAGATCTTTCTCCGACTGTTCTAATAATTCATTGACCGATCCATCCGATTCATAACAGCTCGCCATAGTCTTTTCCGCATATTTGATCATTCTGCGCAAAACGGCTTTATCCTGTACGATCTTAGCATACTCTGCCGCATGACTGGCAAACTGAACGGAATCCAAAACCTCACCAATATAGCTCATACTGCTTATAGATTCGGGAGCTCCCATCTCTGCAAGCCTGTTGCTTACAATACCAAGATCTATCGGCTTACCCTCATTATACAATTGTACTATTGCAGAAAAAAGCAAACCATACTGATTATAATAAAAGTCGTCTTTTGTCAGCAGATCCGCTACCTCTGCAACCGCATCACGATCCATCAGCATAGATCCTATCACAGCCTGTTCCATCTGCAGATTATTAGGCAATACTTTTTTCTGTAATACTGCATTCTCGTCCATCTTTATTCTTTACCCTCAACTATGACCTTAAGAGACGCTGTAACCTTCTGATGAAGCTTGATATCAACATCATATTCTCCCGTTGTCTTAATGGCATCCCTAAGTAAAACTTTCTTCTTATCAATATCAAGATTCAACTGTTTCTTAGTCTCTTCGGCTATCTCTTTAGAAGAAACCGAACCAAAGCTCTTTCCGTTAGAACCCATCTTAATAGGTATTACCACCTTAGATTCCTCTATCTTTGCCGCAAGCTCACGTGCCGCCTCAAGATTCTCTGCGGCTATCTTATCATCATTGGCTTTTCTAAGCTTCAGATCATTCAGATTCTTAGCCGTAGCTTCCAAGCCTTGTTTCTTCTTGATAAGAACATTTCTTGCAAAGCCATCATTAACTTTGACAACCTCACCCTTCTTTCCCACATTCTTAACATCCTCTAATAATATAACTTCCATCTAATATTATCCTCCTTCTAAACTCATATACCTACTCTGCAGTAACCTTCCTTAGAAATCTCCGTCATCCCACATAGTCTTTAATACAGTTTTCAACTGTTCTTTCGCCTCATCTACTGTCACCTTCGGAAGCTGAACACCTGCAACCGTTCCATGTCCGCCTCCGCCAAATTGCTCCATAATAACCTGAACATTAACATCATCAATAGATCTTGCACTTACATACACAAGATCGTCTATCTTAGTCATAACAAATGATGCTCTGACATTCTCCACATCAAGCAGTTCATTAGCAACCTTAGCTGCAATAACATTCGGACTGTCAATCCCGGATTCCTCAGGGATATCTGATATAGCAAAGCAGTCCATGAATATCTCCGCTCTGCCAACTCCCTCTGAAATGTGCTTGAAACTGTTCATATCTACACGATATGCCTTTCTTACACGTATCATGTCTGCACCACATTTACGAAGGAACGATGCTGCCTCAAAGGTTCTGACACCTGTCTTAGTAACGAAATTATCTGTATCTACCAGCATACCCGCATACATCGCATCAGCTTCCGCAGGTCGAAGCTTGGGTTTATCCATACTATATTGCAATATCTCGGCCACCATCTCACATGCAGAAGATGCATAGGGTTCAATATATGAAAGAGTCGCATTCTCTATGACCTCTCCACTTTGTCTGTGATGATCTATGACCACAATATTCTTGGTATGCATCAACAATTCGGAACACTCTGTTATGCTTGGTCTGTTGACATCGACAACAATAAGCACTGTGTTTGGATCTACCGAAGCCAAAGCCTGTTCACTACTATAGAACATATCCTCCGGATATGCACTGCTACCCATAAAATTATTCATTGCCGGACGAATAGAACTTGTAACCTCATTGATAACAATATGTGCCTTCTTCTCCATATTGATCGCAAGTCTGTATATTCCGATAGCGGATCCTAAAC
>CAMHMG010000095.1 GCA_946186175.1 uncultured Clostridia bacterium
CCGGTATGGGAAGCTTTGGTAAGAAGCTTGGAGGCAACGTAGGCGCCAGTGTCGGCCGAGGCTTATTCTCAACCTTATTTAAGCTATAATAGGTAATTGCGAAACTCATTGAAATGTACAACTCAAAAAAGGAAAATGGAGCTTCGCAATTACCTTTTTATATCTTCTGATTGTCCAATAGTTTTAAGAATTCATCCTGTGGTACCGGTTTTGAGAAGTAATATCCCTGGATGAATTCTATATCAATATTTGATAGTTCTTCTAACTGGTACTCTTCTTCTACGCCTTCAGCAACTATCTTAAGTTCGGCGGCTTTGATCATATTGATCACGCTGCCTATAACAGCGCGTCGTTTCTCGCTTTCGAAATAAGCCTGAGTCATCTTTCTATCAAACTTGACCAGATTGATCGGCAGCTCTAACAGGTAATCCAGATTAGAAAAGCCGGTACCGAAATCGTCTAACGAGAATTGAACTCCTATGTGTCTTAATCTTTCCATGTTATGTATCAGATTCTCTGTTGAGCTGATTCCCATGGACTCGGTAATCTCAAGATTGATCATTTTAGGATCGACGCCGGTTCTGTTAATTATCATAATGAATTCATTAGCAAGATCAGGGCGATTGCATTGAACAGCGGAAAGATTGATCTCAAGGTATTCGATACCCTTTCTGTGTAGTCTTTCATTTTGTATGAAGCGGCAGGCTTTCTCAAATACTACCTGACCTATCTGAAGAATGAGTCCCGTATCTTCCGCAATCGGTATAAATTCACCCGGCGGAATTAGCTTACCTTCTTCATCTAAGATACGCACAAGTGCTTCGGCAGATACAAAGCGCTTTTTTTCTGTGGAGTATATTGGTTGATAATAGACAACTATTCTATCATTAGCGATAGCCTGAATGATCATATCTTCAACCTCTTGTTCTCTCTTGTATCCTTCTGCCCACGCATTGTCTAAGATCAGATCTGTCTCTGTACTGCCTGAGTAATCACGTAAGAAAGCACGGATCATTTCCATCATACTCTCTGCATCTCTGGCAATAAAGGAGTTAAAAATTTCCGTGAATTGTAACTCTATTTCAGCCGGAGAGTCATCAATTAACCATACTTTATCGAGAGCTCTGTCGATTTTATCTCTGGCCTGTGCTAAAGGTGTTTTTCTTGGAAATGTAATAATATATGTCCATTCACGGTATTTAAAAACCTGTCCCATAGAGCAGTCGTCCAGTGTTTTTGAAAAATTCTTAAGAAAAACATTGAGACTGTCAGCGCTATATCTCTCATAAAGATAATGTGGATTGGAAAATTGTATTATTAGCATGGAGATCTTGGCTCCTCTGTTATAACACTGTTCCAGATATGCATAAAAGGCCATATAGTTATAGCAGCCTGTTTCGCGCTCAATAAAGCTTTCGGGATTCTCAAGACGAATGAATACCAAAAGTGATCCGAGAGCACTTGCAAATCCTATAATTAAAATAGAATTGTTCAAAAATTGTATTGCGGATGCGAATATCAATAGAAGCATCCAGCTTAATCCTGCAGCCCATCTTCTATGATTCATCTTCTTTCTAAATATTATAAGTATGCTCACATTGGCAGAAACATAGGTTAACGCTGCAGCGTATGTAACAAGGACAGCCGGACCATAGGTGTATAGATCATTACGCCCCGTATAATGAATGTTTATGGGAATAAATGGTATAATTATGCTGATAAGGATAATCAAAAACTGCGCTAAAATACGGTGTACTCTGATATATGTGTTCTTCACACCGATATCAACACCGACATAATAGTTCATGGTAAAAGCCAACCAGACTAAAGAAATAAGATATGCCTTGCAGACTCCTTTGGTAAATGAAGTATAATTGCCTTCAGCTTTCACTATTGCAACGATTGACAGAACATCTAATATAAGGGAGATAAGAGTACTTAAGAGCGCAACGAGAAAAGCCCGCTTGGTGCGAAGCCAGATGCTTTTTCTATTAAGAGATAATATCATAAGCAGTATAACAACTGCTATTCCACATATTTGTACTTGAATATTCATTATATTCGATTCTCCACCTAAATACTTATATATGTTAATTAATCATAGTAATTGTAACATAAGATTATTAAAGAAACAACAGAGTAGGGGCATTTAATATTGATTTTATTACAATGATACGATATATTATACACGTATGTATTGTTTATATATAGGCAATTGTGAAACTCTTTGGTCATTCTTTTGCCTTTGTGCATATGAATTAATGAGTTACGTAATTACCTAATTGTTTGAATATAGAATGAGGAGAGATATATATGGATCAAAACGGAGGACGTGAGAAACACGTTACAAACGGTGGAAAAGGTGTGAGTAGAAGAGGAGACGGCTTGGGAACCGGTCCTGTTGGAAGAAGTGACGGATATTCGAACAGAGGACAGGGCGGCAGTGGTGCGCCCGGTCACAGGGCGGGTTCAGATATGACGGGCGGTACAAGAATGAGTCCTAAGACTGCAATAATTGTTCTTATAATAATGCTGTTACTCGGAGGCGGCGGTGGCGGTGCTGCTCTGCTTGGAGGAAATGGTGGAGATACTTCATCTGACTACAATAGCAATAGTAACGGAACGTCTAATACGGAAACACAGGCAAGTGATAATGGAAGTCAGAGTGTTTCTACTTCTGCTTCAAGTCTTTTGGGAATGCTTACCGGATTTACAGGCAATAATAATGTGTCTACCGGCTGGGATGAGGGTACGAAAAATACCGACCAGTTAAACAGACAGGTAGCCCCCGGCGCTCGTGATAAAAGAACACAGATATCAGGTAACGGTCAGGATACGATTACCATAATGGTGTATATGTGTGGTACGGATCTTGAATCACGTGGTGGAATGGCTTCTAATGATATAGCGGAGATGTGTGCAGCGAGCCTTTCTAATAATATCAATATATTGATATATACCGGCGGATGCAAAAACTGGAAGACTACAGGAATAAGCAATGACGTTAATCAGATATACAGAGTAAGAGGAGGACGTCTTGAGAGACTTGTATCGGATGACGGTGCCAAGGTGATGACAGATCCCGCAACACTTACAGCATTTATTAAATGGTGTAATGAGAATTATCCGGCTAATCGTAATGATCTTATATTCTGGGATCATGGCGGGGGATCTATCAGCGGCTACGGCTATGATGAAAAATATGCAAGTAAAGGTTCAATGAGTCTTTCGGGCATTAATAAAGCTCTTAAGGATTCAGGAGTTACATTTGATTTCATAGGCTTTGATGCTTGTCTTATGGCAACCTTGGAAACAGCGCTGATGACTGCAAACTATGGTGACTACCTTATTGCATCGGAAGAGACAGAGCCCGGTATCGGCTGGTACTACACAGACTGGCTTAATGAGCTGTCAAGGGATACATCTATGTCGACGCTGGATATAGGCAAGAATATTGTTGACGGATTTGTGGATAAATGTGCAGAAAAATGTCAGGGTCAAAAGACTACGTTGTCAGTTATTGACCTGGCGGAAATTTCTGTGACAGCCCCTAATAAGCTTGCGGCATTTTCCAATAATACGGCCGGGCTTATAAAGGGCGATAGCTATAAGCAGGTTTCCGATGCGAGAGTTGCCACAAGAGAATTTGCGACCTCATCAAAGATAGATCAGATAGACCTTGTAAATTTTGCGAATAAGATCGGTACACAGGAAGCAAAAGATCTTGCAAATGTGTTGTTATCGGCTGTCAAATACAATCGTACATCATCTAATATGACTAATGCTTACGGAGTTTCCATTTACTTCCCGTACAGACGTGCATCTAAGGTTGATTCTCAGGTTAATCTCTACAATGAGTTGGGAATGGATGCAGAGTATTCTAAGTGCATTAAGTCATTTGCCGGTATGGAGACATCAGGGCAGATAAGTACAGGCGGGGCTTCTTCACCACTTGGCTCGTTGCTTTCGGCTGGCAGCGGCAGCGGGACAATAACAGGCGCAGATGCGCTTTCCTCTCTTCTTACTGCTTATCTTTCAGGAGGCAGAAACATTGAGGGAATAGACAGGTCGGTTACTGACTATATGGAGGATGAGGAAGCGTTTGATGTAGAGAGCGCAGCAGATTATATTGCCGCTAACCAGTTCTCGTCAGATGATCTTGTCTGGGAGGTTAATGACGAAGGTCAGCATATCATGGCTATAGCTGATGATAAATGGGACCTTATTCAATCACTGCAGGTCAATATGTTTTATGATGATGGTGCAGGTTATATTGATCTTGGTCTGGATAACACCTATGAATTTACAGATGATGGCAGACTGATCGGTGACACTGATAACACATGGATCTCTATTGACGGACAGCCGGTGGCATATTACTATGAGAATACTGTCAAAGAGGGTGATTCGTACACTATTACGGGTCGTGTTCCGGCACTTGTCAATGGTGACAGAGCAAATCTTATCATAGTATTTGACAATGAACATCCTTACGGGTATATCGCAGGTGCAAGATATGATTATGTTGACGGAGAGACAGAAACTGTAGCAAAGAGTATGACAGAGCTTTCAGATGGAGATACTCTTGACTTCATCTGTGATTATTATACATATGATGGCGTATATCAGAATAGTTATTTTCTTGGAGAGCAGATGACATATAAGGAAGGAATTGAGATCAGCAATACTGATGTTGGAGGAGATACACAGGTGACATATCTGCTTACCGATATATACAATCAGGAATATTGGACGCCGGTTGTACCTAAATAGTACTTGTCATTTAAAAAGCATTTGTGTTATACTTAATTCTTCAAGATTGAGAATTACGAAGTTCGGGAAAAGAGGGACGTTAGATGGATGGCTTTCAGGATACATTCTACAAATGTTTTATCAAAGATGACAGATACATGATGATGCTAGACGGAATCGGAGTTACTATTAAGGTGGCGTTACTAGCAGCTATCTTAGGTATTATTATCGGTTTCTTTATTGCTCTCTGTAATCTGTCAAAGAAAAAATTTCTTAATATAATTGGAAAAGTATATACTGATGTAATTCGCGGAACCCCATCCGTTACCCAGCTTATGATAGTCTACTTTGTAATATTTGCGTCAGTTCATTGGGAAAAATGGATAATTGCAGCCATAGCATTTTCCATCAACTCAGGTGCGTATGTATCTGAAATTATACGAGCAGGTATCTTATCTGTTGACAAGGGTCAGACGGAGGCCGGCAGATCGTTGGGATTAAATGCCAAGCAGACAATGGTAAATATTGTTGTTCCCCAGGCGATGAAGAATATCTTTCCCGCATTGGGTAATGAATTTATTACACTGGTTAAGGAGACGGCCATTGTCGGATATGTGGGACTTGTTGATATTCAGAAAGCGGGAGATTTCATTAAGAGTGCGACCTATGAAGCGTTTATGCCTCTTATCGGAACAGCGATCATTTATTTTGTCTTGATCAAACTGCTGACGATCGGATTATCTAAGATTGAATCAGGACTTAGAAAATCAGATGCAAGATAAATAGTATTGATGATACGGGTGTCCAAAGTATATTATGCCACCCCATGATATACGAGCTATGACTTTTGACACTTATATCATATTGGAGGACTAACACACATGATAGATGTTAAACATTTGAAAAAAAGCTTCAATGATCTCGAGGTTTTGTCAGATATTAATGAGACTATAGACGAGGGCGAGGTTGTAGTTGTTATTGGCCCCTCAGGGTCAGGAAAGAGTACTTTTCTGCGATGCCTTAATCTGTTAGAGACTCCCGATGCCGGTGAAGTATGGGTAGATGGTGAACAGATTAATGTTCCCGGAGTAGATGTCAACAGGGTCAGACAGAAGATGGGAATGGTATTTCAGCATTTCAATCTGTTTCCACATCTGACTGTTATGGAGAATATTACTTTGGCGCCGATCAAGCTTGGTAAGATGACTAAGGAAGAAGCGATCAAGAAGGGTGAAGAGCTTCTTGCAACAGTCGGACTTTCAGAAAAGGCTGATGCATATCCTGCTCAGCTTTCAGGTGGACAGAAGCAGAGGATTGCGATAGCAAGGTCGCTTGCAATGGAACCTGAGATAATGTTGTTTGATGAACCGACATCTGCACTTGACCCGGAAATGGTCGGTGATGTTCTGGATGTAATGAAGAATCTTGCAAAAAGCGGTATGACTATGGTTGTGGTAACACACGAGATGGGCTTTGCAAGAGAGGTCGGGACCAGGATATTATTTATGGATGAGGGTCTTGTGATGGAAAGCGGCACACCGGAGCAGATATTTGGAAATCCTCAGAATGAAAGAACCAAGCTGTTCTTGAGTAAGGTGCTGAAATGATGTGTCTAATAATTAATGTATAAGTAAAGGAGAATGAAACAATGAAAACAATTAAGAAATATCTTGCACTTGCCTGCATGGGAGTATTGGGTATGGCTGTTATTACCGGATGTGGTGATAAAGAAGTATCAGGTGACTTAGGTTCTGCAGGAGAAGTTAAGGTAAACAGTGATGAGGGTGCAATAACATTTGGTACTAATGCGGAGTTTCCTCCGTTTGAGTTTGTGACAAGCAATGGCGTTATTGATGGATATGACGGAATTGATATGAAGATCGCTAAGCAGATCGGTGAGGATAACGGAACTAGCGCTAAGATTGAGAATATGGAATTTGACTCTCTTCTTATCGCACTTGAGAATGGACAGGTGGATGCAGTTATCGCAGGTATGTCAATAACTGATGAACGTAAGGAGAAAGTGGATTTTTCTGTTCCTTACTATACAGCAACACAGGTTATGATAGTCAAAGAGGATTCTGATATCACTAAAGCATCTGATATGGAAGGCAAGAATATTGCTGTTATTCAGGGGTATACAGGTGAAGAGTGTGTTAAGAAGCTCGGGTATGAATATGAAGCCTTCAAGAAGGGTACAGAGACTATACTTGAGCTTGTAAATGGCAAGTGTGATGTGGTAGTTATTGATTCAGCAACAGCAGACAAATATGTCAAAGACAACAAGGGCTTAAAAATCGTTGAAGATTCGACAGCTTTTGAAAATGAGGAATACGGAATTGCTGTAAAGAAGGGTAATACAGAGGTTCTTGACAAGATCAATACATCAATACAAAAGATGTTAGATGATGGAACAATTGCTTCATGGGCAGCTGAGTATTCTGATGCTGACACAGAAGAATAATATTAATAACAAATAAAACCAAGAAAGTAAGGACAGCCGGACAAGATAAATATATCCGGCTGTGTTTTTTAAGTATTATGAATAGTGAGAGTAATAACGCTTTTGCCGGTTTTCTTCTGGCACTTATATTTGTATGTGTATTTAATGCTTCTGTTTTGAAGGTTAGTGCAACTGAAGTGGTCATTAATACAACAGAAACTGTTTCAGTTCCGGAGAAGAGGGGACTTTCAAAGCTTGAAAAAAAGATCAAAAAAGAACTTTCAGGTCAAAAGGGTAAATGGTCCGTATATGTGAAAAATCTTGATACTAACGAATACCTGTTGATCAATAACAGAAAAATGCCGTCTGCAAGTCTTATTAAGTTGTATGTTATGATGACTACGTATGACGAGATCAATAGAGGAAATTTGAAGGATAACTCCCTTACCCGCAAGCGTATCAAGGATATGATCACAATAAGTGATAATGAGGCAACTAACAGTCTTGTGAAATCCTTAACTAAAGAAGGGACATTCAAATCAGGACTTAAGGAGATTAAGAAGTATTGTAAAAAAGAAGGATATTCAAAAACAAGATTTCTTGTCGAAATGGGAAAAAGTTCTCCTAAGAATGTGACAAGCGCAAGAGATTGCGGGTTCGCATTAGAAAAAATGTATACTGGTCAAGGTGTTAACAAAAACAGTTCAAAAAAGATGATCAAATATCTCAAGGCACAGACCAGAAGAGGGAAGATTCCTGCCGGAGTTCCTAAGGGTGTGACGGTAGCTAACAAGACGGGAGAGACATCATTTTGTGAAAATGATGCTGCAATCGTATATTCGGAGGGAGCCGATTATATAATAGTAGTGATGTCTCAAAACGGACAGAATGCCGTCACTGAGATAAAGAAGATATCTTCGATAACATATAAGTATTTTAACTGATTATCTATAACAGATTGTGTTATGAGAAATAGGTAATTGCGAAACTCATATACACCTTTCAATGCGTTTCGCAATTGTCTTTGTTATGAGAAAGGGGATAAGGATATAATGAAACAACGTGTAATAATAAGTATTATAGGTGCTATATTTATATTATCAGTAAGTATGCATGTAAGCGCCGAAAACATGGACTCAGCTTATAGGACTTTCAAGGTAAACGACTATGCTAAGCTTGCCACGAACAGTTCCGTACAAATAGACAGTAAGACTTGGGAAGATTTTACGCCGGAATTCATTACACCTCCAAAGACTGTTAAAGCAGGTAAGGAGACAGAGTTAAAAACCAACAAGCTTGCTGGTGTGGACGTTTCTTATAAAGTATCTGATGAGAAAAAGGCATCTGTTGATGAGGATGGAGTTCTTACGGGTATACAGGTTGGAAATGTGACGGTTACTGCGACATTTACCGCATTGGTAGAAGGCGTTAGTAAGGCTAAGGAAGCATCATGTTCAGTTAAGATAAAAGGAAAGAAGAAAATCTACATTGACCCGGGACATCAGAGCAGAGCTAACGGCGGTCAGGAGCCGGTGGGACCTAATAGCAGTACAACTAAAGCAAAGGTATCAGGCGGATGTACCGGAGTCGCAACAAAAATACCAGAGTATAAGTTCACGCTTACAATGGGAAAGAAATTAAAGAAGGCATTGCTCAAAGAGGGTTATGAGGTTGTGATGAGCCGGACAAAGAATGATGTTGATATAAGTAATGTTGAACGGGCAAAGAAGGGTAATAAAAGCGGTGCAGATATCTGTATCAGGATACACTCAGACAGCATAGATGATTCATCGGTAAGAGGAGTGTCGGTTCTATACCCGAGTACTTCGAATCCTTATCCCATAAAGAAACAGGCAAAGAAGAGTAAGAAGCTTGCTAAAGCGCTTATCAGTGAATACTGTAAGGCGACAGGAATCAAAAATCGCGGCATAGTAGTCCGCAATGATCTGTCGGGAACTAACTGGAGTACGATTCCAACCGCTCTTATCGAATGTGGGTTTTTCAGCAATCCGACAGAGGATAAGCTGCTCAATGACCCGGATATGCAGAAGAAGATGGTTAAGGGTATGGTGTCCGGTATTGATAAATATTTTGGATATTAAATGTTACTATTCACAGTCAATATAAGTTATGATTAGTGTATCAACGTGCTTGCACGTTTGAACACTAATCATAGCTTATATTGTAACTGAGAAGCAGTAACTCCACAGACAGCCACAAACAAAAGCAACTTCAGTTGCGACATATGCTTTAGCAGATGGTTTGTGGCTTGCAATTGTGGAGTTACTGTGAATAGTAACTATTAAATGTCCGAGTTTAAGGAGGTTTGAAATGTCTTTAATTAAATGCTCCGAACTGATGATGGGATATGTTTCGCCTATTTTGAGTCAGGCGCTTAATTTCTCTGTTGAAGAAGGAGATTATCTGGTTATTGTCGGTGAGAACGGTGCGGGTAAGTCAACTTTGATGAAAACGATGCTTCGCCTGATTCCGGCACTTTCCGGAGAGATAACCTATGGCGATGATTTTTCCGAAAAAGAGATTGGTTACCTGCCGCAGCAGACGGTCGTTCAGAGAGACTTTCCTGCTTCGGTGAAAGAAGTTGTGCTTTCAGGCTGTCAGGGACTTATCGGAAGACGTCCGTTTTATACAGCTAAAGAAAAAAAGATAGCTTATGATAATATTGTCCGTATGGGGATGGAAGAATATACGGATAAGTCATACAGAAGTCTTTCAGGCGGACAACAGCAGAGAGTGCTTCTTGCAAGGGCACTGTGTGCAACACAGAGACTGCTGCTTTTGGATGAACCGGTTGCAGGTCTTGATCCCGGAGCAATGATAGAACTTTATGAGATGATAAATCAGCTTAACAAAGAAGGGGTAGCCATTATAATGATATCACATGATATTCAGGCGGCATTTCAGTATGCTAAGCATGTACTTCACGTCGGGAATGAGATATTCTTTGGTACAGTGGAGGAATATATAAAAAGCGGCGCGGAAAAACGGTTTTCCATAGAAAGTGCGGTGGTAGATAAATGATAGAAAAATTACAGTATTATCTGGAATATCCGATGGTCAGATATGCAATAATAGTTGGTGTATTAATAGCGCTTTGTTCCGCACTTTTGGGAGTGACTTTGGTATTAAAGAGGTTCTCATTTATTGGCGACGGACTTTCTCATGTGGCATTCGGGGCTCTGGCGATCGCATCTGTACTTAATGTCTCGAATAGTATGTTTGTCGTAATGCCGATAACGATAGTCAGTGCGGTTTTACTGTTAAGAGCCGGACAGAATACACAGGTAAAGGGTGATGCGGCAATAGCAATGTTGTCCGTTACAGCGCTTGCGATGGGTTATCTTCTTATGAATATTTTTTCAACATCAACAAACCTTTCGGGTGATGTGTGCAGCACCTTATTCGGGTCAGCCTCAATGCTTACTCTTACAATCGGAGAAGTGTGGATGTGTGTCATTTTATCAATTATAATAGTTGTAATCTTTGTAATATTCTATAACAAGATTTTTGCTGTGACATTTGATGAAAATTTTGCAAAAGCAGTGGGAACTAATGTTAACGGTTATAATCTCTTAATAGCAGTGACTATTGCGGTTATCATTGTACTTGCCATGAATCTTGTGGGTTCACTGCTTATTTCGGCATTGATAATATTCCCTGCGATCTCAGCAATGAGACTGTTTCAAAGCTTCCGCTCGGTGACTGTGTTCTCTGCGGTTTTATCGGTGATATGCACGCTTTTGGGTCTTCTTATATCAATACTTGCAGGTACTCCTGTGGGCTCAACAATTGTGGCTGTTGATGCACTCGCATTCCTTATATGTTCAGCGATTGGAGCAATCTTATCAGTGAATAAATAATATTGAAATTTATATTTAGGGCTGTTTCATAATCCGTAAGATAAAACTTAATAGATTCCTTTTAAAAGC
>CAMHMG010000096.1 GCA_946186175.1 uncultured Clostridia bacterium
AAGTATATCTAAAGACGGCGTACCTAAAACGAAAATAAAACATCCCTACAAACCCGAATTTGCAAAATGCATGTATAAAAGCTCTCCATTCTGTCCATACTTCAATTAGCCACAAACAAATATGTTTGTGAGAACAATAAAAAAGAGGTATGAAACATGAGTAATTTATCAGAAAAGGAATTAGCCTCCTTAAATGCTCTTTTAAATGAGGAAGAACTTCTTGTCAACAAGTTCAATAACCTTGCAGAGCAGGCAACAGATTCTGCTGTCAAAAGTGAATTGCAGGATATCGCCACAAGACATCAGTCACATTTTAACAAATTGTACAGTCATTTAAGTTAAGGAGGATATGGAAGTGGAACAGATGCAGGAAAAAGATATTTTAGGTGATGCACTCTGCACACAGAAGCATTGCACTGACAACTACAACACATTTTCTAATGAATGTGTACACGAAGATCTTAGATGTACTATGTTAGATATTCTTGCTGAAGAGCATAATATGCAGCAGGAAGTATTTAACACAATGCATGACAAGGGTTATTACCCAACACCTGATGCTGATCAGAAAAAGATTGATGAAGCAAAACAAAAATTTTCAGCTTCTTTTAAATAATCTCTCTTTATTTCTGGCATATAATAGTTGCAAATTTATTCTTGTATTAAAGCAGAAAAAGACGGCCTTGACCGTCTTTTTCTTTTTATAAACGTATTTTTAATTTAATCTCTTGCACATCTATAGAGAAGGTCTTCCCAACGTCTGTCAACTTCCTCCTGGAACTGTACAAGAAGATCCTCATTGCCCTTCTTAAAGAGATGTTTGAATCTTCCCTGTGGACGTAAGAAATCTTCGATAGGAAGCTTCTTCTTAGGCTCATAGTTAAGAATCCACTTACCATGATCAACCTCAAACAATGGCCAATAACAAGTCTCAACACCAAGCTTACATATCTCCATGATGTCCTCTGTAGGATATCTCCATCCTCTCGGACATGGGGCCATTACATTAAGGAAGGCTGCACCCTCTGTATATATAGCCTTCTCAGCTTTAGTGTGGAGATCCTTGAAGTTACCAAGAAGTGTCGACTGCCCAACATACGGAATATCATGTGCTGCAAGTATTGTTGCAAGATCCTTACGGTTCTGCATTTTACCGTTTGACTGACTACCTACAGGAGTTGTTGTAGTATCAGCATACATAGGTGTTGCAGATGAACGCTGGATTCCTGTATTCATGTAAGCACCGTTATCGTAGCACACATATACGAAATCATGATTTCTCTCCATTGCACCCGAAAGTGACTGCAATCCGATATCGTAAGTACCACCATCACCACCAAAGGTGATGAACTTATAAGTATCATCAATCTTGCCTTTACGTTTAAGTACATTATAAGCAGTCTCAACACCACTCATCGTAGCACCGGCATTTTCAAAAGCATTGTGAATGTAACTATCCTCATAAGCTGTGTAAGGATACATAAATGTTGAAACCTCAAGACAGCCTGTCGCATTACCGATAACTGCCTTATCTCCCTCATGAAGAGCTCGAAGCACTGCACGAACTGCTATCGTACCGCCACAGCCTGCACACATTCTATGTCCCGGAGCAAGACGTTCCGGTTTATTCATTTCCTGTTTAAAATTATAACTCATTTTTCACGTCTCCTCTTATCACACTCTATCGCTTGTTATATCAGATGTAGCACCCTTTGCTGTTCTGGCTATTGAATAGCTCTCACCGCGAAGTCCGACATATCTGTATTCCTCAAACGCCTTACCAGTTTCAACATAAGCTGCAAGATCCTTGAATATACCTTCTGCTGACTCAACAGTAAAGTCTCTTCCACCAAGTCCGTATATGAGGTTAAATGCTGTAACATGTTTAGCATAATCATATAAAGCTGCCTTAACCTCAGCACCCAAAGGCCCGCCCTTACTTCTGAAACTTTCACTTCTATCCATGATTGCAACTGCCTTACAATTAGACAAAGCCTTAGCAATCTCAATGTCAGGGAAAGGTCTGAACACTCGAAGCTTAAGAAGTCCTACCTTCATGCCCTGCTCTCTCAATTTATCAACAGCATCCTTAGATGTACCTGCAGCAGAACCAATAATTACAAATGCATAATCTGCATCCTCTAATCTATATTCCTCGAAGAAGCCATAGCTTCTTCCTGACAGTTCACCAAACTCTTTTCCCACATCAAGAATAACCTGTTTAGCATTCTGCATTGCAGTATTCTGTGCCATCTTCGTTTCCATATAGTAATTAGAAACTGCATATGGCCCAACTGCCATAGGCTGATCTGCATTTAACAGGAAATTTTCCGGATTATATTCTCCTACAAAGTTCTTAACTTTTTCATCCTCAAGAAGCTCAATATTCTCAACCGCATGCGAAGTAATGAATCCGTCTTGACAGATCATTATCGGAAGTCTTACATCCTTATGCTCTGAAATTCTGTATGCCTGAACAAAATTATCATACGCCTCCTGATTATTCTCAGCATATATCTGAATAAATCCGGTATCTCTTGCACCCATTGAATCTGAATGGTCACAGTTGATATTGATAGGTCCTGACAATGCACGATTAACAAGACAAAGTGCAAGCGGAAGTCTGTTAGAAGCAGCAACATAAAGCTCCTCCCACATAAGCGCAAGACCACAAGAAGATGTCGCCGTAAGTGCGCGTGCACCTGCTGCAGAAGCACCAACAGTCGCACTCATTGAACTATGCTCACTCTCTACAGGAATGAAATCCGTGTCCATCTCTCCATTTGCAATATAGTTAGCCACATACTGTGGAATCTCCGTAGACGGTGTAATAGGGAATGCCGGCATAACATCAGGATTGACCTGCTTGATAGCATATGAAATAGCCTCATTACCCGATAATCTCTCTCTAATTGCCATTTTACTGTCCCTCCTTCATTGATATCGCTTCAAAAGGACAAACCTTTGCGCATATACCACAGCCCTTGCAGTGGTCATAATCGAAATCTTCTCTCTTACAGTCCTTAACAGGAATCGAGCTGTCTGGACATACGGGTACACAGAGAAGACACTGTTTACATTTCTCACTGTGAAATACAGGCGTCTGCGTTCTCCATTCACCTGTTTTAAATGCTTTAGAGGTTCCTGCAGCATAAATCTGATTGCCGACAGTAAGATCCTGCCACTCACTCTTTTCTGTTATCTTACTAATATCTGTTGCTGCCATTTACTCCACCTCCTCATAAGCCATACGAAGTGCAGCAAGGTTACCCTCTACTACTTCAGGCTTCTTTGCAAATTTATGTCTGTATGACCCTTCCATCTCACGGAAGAAATCATCTTTTGTCATTACTTTACTGATTGCTGCAATTGCAGCAAGCATCGGTGAGTTAGGGAAATATTTGCCGAGACATTTTTCAGAAATCTCTCTTGCATCCAAAGTATATACCTTTCCCGAATAACCTTTAAGAAATGGTTTAACATCTTCAACACTCTTGGTTGTATTAATAACGATCGCACCCTCGGGATTAAGTCCTGCAGTCACATCAACACTCTCCAACAAAGTCTCATCCACAACTACTACATAATCAGGATCATAGATATTAGAATGAACTCTGATTGGATTCTCACTTATACGATTATACGCTGTAATCGGTGCTCCCATACGCTCAGGACCATATTCCGGAAATCCCTGTACGTGTTTACCTGTCATAAATGCTGCATCAGCAAGCATCAAAGCTGCCGACTTGGCACCCTGTCCACCACGGCCATGCCATCTGATCTCTACTGTGTTTTTCACCTTTAACACTCCTCTTCCTCTTATCTTACCTATTTCATCATGCTAAGCACTTTTGTTTTTTATTATTAAAAAGTATTTGTATTTATGTATATATAGTTGTGAGTGCTTGCATAGGTTTCATACGCAGGTGCTTCTAAGTCGCCGGTACTAATGCACCGTATTTTGGTGCATTAGTACCGCTGCGAGCGCTAGGCAGCAAAAGCGTGCCTGCAATGAAACTATGCAACACGAGCAGCTTTTAAACCACAATAATAAAAAACAAAAGTGCTTAACGCACAACCGCTATTATAGCACGTTAAGCACTTTTGTAAAGTGAAAAAATGAATTGCTTTCATTTTATAATTGAATTGTATTCACCTAGATACATTATCCACCTCAGGTGTTGTAATTTCTGACTATACTGCCAAGATCACCAGAAAGACCTCTTATGCTGTCAGCCTTCTTGGCAACATCATTAATTATATTAGATATATCTTCAACAGATCCTGCCGTAAGTTCAGCCGAAGAAGCATTCTCTTCTGAAATAGCCGACAAGCTTTCAATTGTTGCATTCATTACATCACAGGCACTACTAATACTTGTAACTTCATTCCTTATTATATCAAAATTATCCTTTGTATTATTGATATCCTCGAACAATTTCTTTAAAAATTCTCTTGATTTCTTACTTGAAGCTTCCTGTTCAGCCATTACTGAATTAAGCTGATTGACAAGCTTGATTGCCTTAGTAGTCTGAGATTTTAATTCATCCATGATCTTCTTGATATCAGCAGCAGAATCATTAGATTGATATGCCAATGATCCAATCTCTCCTGCAACAACAGCAAATCCCTTTCCTGCCTCTCCTGCTCTCGCCGCCTCAATTGAAGCATTAAGTGAAAGAAGATTGGTCTGACTTGCTATATCATTAATAACATCAGCAGCCTCAATTACTACATCAACGGAAGTTCCAACCTCTGACATTTCTGCAGTAACCTGCTCTAGTTCCTCCATAGAGTCGTGTATTGCATTGATCAAAACATCAAAGCTTTCAGAAACCTCAGCTGAATTCCTACTCATATTCCTTGTACATTCCTCGGCATAATCAATTGTTTCATTAACACCTACAAGTCTCTCAACAATATCTGCTACATTATTAGAAACATCGGATACATCTGAGGCCTGCTGTACGGCACCATGTGATACTCCTGAAATAGCTTCTGTCAATTTACTCATTGTCTGAGATGCCTTATCTGCAATTACGGTAAGATCATTAGAGGACTCCACTGAGCCGTCAACACTGTTCTTAACTCCTGAGATAATATCCCTTATCTGACTGATAAATGAATTAATATTACCGGCAAGTACCTCAAACTCATCACCTGAGTCAAGCTCTACATTCTTAGACAGATCACCTGAACCGTCTGCAATATCACATAATTTGTCATTAAGTTTGATAAAACCATTATTGATCTTTCCTGTAATATACAATATAGCCGCTATGCTTAGTATCATAATAATTAATGCACATATAACAATCTTTGTTATGTGTTTTGTAATCTGTGATTCAAACCACTGTGCGCCCATATCAACGCCGACAATACCAACAATCTCTTTAGATGAATTATATACCGGAGAATATGCGCTGTAGTGTTTTCCCCATTCATCTTCATATGGTTTCTTATCAACATCAGCATTACCCTTGCTCGCATTGTAAAGTGCATCTGTATATTCAACCTCCTGACCAAAATCGGCAGGATTCTCAGGATCTGCATCAATTGTAAACGTAAACTTCTTATCTCCTTCCGGTTTAATTCCGTATATGTATTCAAGATCAGCATTATCACGGAATAATTCAAGCTTAGCAAGTTCTGTCTGATATGCCTCGCCATCTTTATCCTCAGCAGTGAGTGTCTCTAACACATCTCCATCTAATGAATAAGCGGCAGTATTGGCTATATCTAACATTCTCTGCTGTAAAAGAAGAGATATAGATTTCTTAGATTGATTAACTGATACTGTACCGAGAATTATTGTCATTGCAATCAACACAACAACATTAATTATTAGAATCTGCCTGGTTAAACTTAGCTTTCTGACCTTCATAGTACACCCCCTGGTTTAAATAAAATATTGCTCATATATTAAAATATAAATAATCAATCATTTATATAGGAGTCATAATTACCTTATGCTACCCGATAATTTACATAAAACTATACAATATATAAATTTTATCAGCTATAACTTTTCATGTCAAGAAATATAATTTCATTTCGTATCTATTCAGCTATGCTTCATTTCATATGCTTATCTGAATGAATATTGAACAACTCTATGTCTTATATAAAAAATACCGATACCTGACAGAATCAACTGTCTGACGCCGGTGTATATTTCATTTCTCCCTTAATGTATAATCCTCTATCAATCACTTAACAGTAAAGTATTTTTCCGGAACTTCAACCTTAGTAATACCCAGAAAACGACCCGGATCACCCATAATATATGTGTCCTGATAAACAAGGAATATATTATCTGACTTACTTCCTGTATCAGCATCAATATACTCTGAACCATTCCACATTGCTCCAACCGAAAAAGATCCTAACGCCTTAGATATATCATTGATATCATTAAGTTCACTGTCTCCAAGTATAACGTTTCTAGCATGCTCCGCAAGTCCGGTTGAAACACTGTACCCATATGAATATGCCCATGTACCGAATCTTCCCGCACCGCCTTCCTTGACAACGGCATTCTCTATCTTTGCAAGTATGGTATCAAAATCGCCAGCATAATCTGTAAGATCAAGATCTAAAGCTCCCGGATATCCCATAAGCGGAGATGGAAGATCTGCCTCAATGAAGTACCCTCCGCTTTCTAAAAGTCCTTTTATAAGCGGCTCCGTATGAGCATCATTAGTGCAGAAAAATGCAGCATTTTTACCATACTTCTCTATCCATTCCGGCACATGTTCTGTAATATATTGCTGTGCTTCCGGAACACCCTTTTCTGTTGTCGGGTCAGGTGCCGTCTCCATCTCAAATTTCATGTCAAACTCCTCACATGCAGCCTTCATGATAGCAACCTGTCTGGAAACTGATTCATATTCCAGATGTCTTGGAAATGAGACATGAACAAAAGTATTACATCCAAGTTCATGAGCTGAACGAATCATCAGATATCCACGACTGATAAAATCATAGTTAACAACCAAATCAGCCTCTGCTCCAATATCATCGAAATCTTCATATGCCTCACCGGCTATACAGAGTATGTCGGGTCTTACTTCATGAATTTTTCGAAAAGCTTCAGCAGTCCCGTCAACAGCCTGATTTACAATAATCGCTTTCATCTTAGGATCATCAGCAAGACTTACTATAGTCTGAATAGTTTTCTCTTTTTTCTCAGCAAAGTTATCAGGATATATAGCAAGTGTAACCATCTCATCACCATACTTTTCCTGAAATGCTTCAGCACCACGTCTGTCATCTTCTGATTGTGAAAATGATCCTGTCACTATACCAATATGAAAAAAACTGTTTACGGTTTTATACGAATCATCCTCTTTCGTCTCTTCTGTTGTAATCTCAGCAGTATTCTCAGTGGTATTTTCGGTCATGCCTTTGTCATTATTATCGTTATCTGTAATATTTCCTTGCTCTCCACAAGCTGATGTTGTAATACAAACGGTTAATAACAGCAACAAATTAATCAATCTTCTTAAATTCCTATTACAAGCCATAAAAATGTAAAACCCCCTAGCCCAACAATTCAATAACTTTTGTCACTAATTCAATTTTCGTAGCCGGTTTTACTATATATCTCTGTGGCTTAATATCTAAAAGGATCTCAGGTAAAGTATCTTTGTCTGCGGAACCGGTAAGAAATACTATAGGAGTATCTCTATATGCCGGGAACTCTCTTATCTGCTTGTATGTCTCCATACCATCCATATCAGGCATCATGAGATCAAGAAATATCATATCAACCGTAAATCTTTCAAGGTATCTGAGTGCATTCCTACCCGAAGGAACTGCAGTAACATCATAGAATTCTGAAAGATGTTCTTTCATCTGACCAAGCTGCTCCGGTTCATCATCCACAACCAAAATATGTTTTCTTTCAAAAGACTCATCACAGTCAGGTCTTGTATACTCAAAAGCTATAGAAGACAAATCCAATTCTACTGATTCTACTCTCTCCCTCACTTCTTCTATCTTCTGATACAAGGCAAACATTGAAACCGGACTTGAAAGAAAGAATAATCTTCCAACCTGAGTATGCTCTATAAACTGTTGGCGCTGTTCATCATCAGCTATTACTATAAGTGTTGTATAACCAATACGTATAATATCCTTTAATGTATCATATACCTTAATCTCTTCATTGCTCTCTTCGCCCATACATACCACCACCACATGAGGTGTATCATTGATTGCAATGTCAAAAAGAGCACTCTTTGTTGCGGCGCATTTATTAACAGGAATCCCCTTTTCTTTTTCGATATGTTCACATACATCTGCCGCTATTCTTCTATTACGCCCACTTACAAATATCTTAAGATCCATATATCGTCACCCCCATAAACAATACAATAATTGCCAATAACTACCTAAACAATATTAAACAAATTATATCATTCTTTGGCAATATTAACTATAGGCAAGTTTAAATATATTTTTTTCATAGTTTTCAAAGTACTTTCGGTAATAATATAGATATATCATTCCTCTTCCATGAAATACATCCTTGATCCAAAGTCCTGATAGTATCTCACTTCATCATTGTAACCCGTTCCGCCGAACGCCTGCTTAAGTTTTACCCCGGAATACATCAACGCATCACCATATGCATAACAGTCCTCTGTCTCACCGTCCATCTTAACGAACTTAGCCACCAGATTATGCGCCAGCGAATCCTGCTTGATATGTACAGGCGCAACAGTATTTACCAGATCACCGAAATTCTTGACATTATATTTCAAAAAACGGTTGTAAAAATGATATCTCTTATTCGAAATAAGACCCTTAGCCTTGTAATATTCATACTGTGTATTGGGCGCAACAAGTCGCTGCATAATAAAGCCAACAGCCTTCTTACCATCCTGTGACACACATGTCCATTCAGTCACATTACCGCTATTCTTTGCAAGTGTGCTTCCTGTGCTTTCAAGACCTCCTGCAAAGGTTCTTCCACGATAAAATTCTCCCTTATGCAATACCTCTCTCCATTCCTTATAAAGCTCAATCTGAACTTTAACCGCAGCCAAATCTTCCTTTTTCATATCACAGAAGTTACACTCATAACCGCATACCCCAAAACTTGCAACATTAAATCTGGTTTCAAGCGGAGTAGTCCTTAACGTCTGATGATTAGGACATGCGGAAACATGTGCACTAACAACAGACATCGGATATCCATAGCTGTAATTAGTCTGAATCTCCGTACGGCAAAGTGCATCTGTATCATCACTTGCCCAGATCTGAGGAAAATATGACAGTATTCCAAGGTCAAAGCGGTTTCCTCCCGCAGCGCAGCCCTCAAACAGTATAGACGGGAAACGCTTTGTAAGCTCTCCCATACATCTGTATAATCCCATAATATAACGGTGTGCCACCTCACCCTGATGTGAAGAATCAAGACCTGGCGAATAATAATCGGTAAATGTACGGTTCATATCCCATTTCACATAAGAGATATCTCCACTCTTGAACACTTTGGTCATCTTGTCAATAATGAAGTCCTGCACCTCAGTTCTTGTAAGATCGAGAATCCTCTGATTACGCCCTTCCGAATGTGGCTTATCAGGAATTTGAAGCACCCAGTCAGGATGTTTTTCATAAAGCCTGCTGTTGACATTTACCATCTCCGGCTCTACCCAGATACCAAAATCCATTCCTAGATCTTTAATCTTAGATGCAAGTCCATCCACTCCACCCGGAAGCTTTTTCTCATTCACCTCCCAGTCACCAAGAGAATGCGAATCATCATCTCTCTCACCAAACCATCCGTCATCCATTACAAAGAGTTCAATTCCGACATCCTTACCAGCCTTAGCAAGATTTAACAGTTTTCTCTCATTTATATCAAAATAAGCAGCCTCCCAGCTGTTAAGCAGAACAGGCCTTACCTTGTCCTTCCAATATCCACGCACAATATGCTCTCTTACAAACTTATGCATATGCTGACTCATTCCGTTAAATCCCTCATGAGAATAAGTCATCACCGCCTCAGGCGCCTCGAATATTTCACCCGGTTCTAATATCCAGGAAAACGACCGCGGATTGATGCCTATAACAATCCTTGTCTTTCCGTATCCTGACACTTCCACAGCTTCATAATGATTGCCACTGTAAATGAGGTTGAAACCATAACAGTCACCATAATCCTCTGAGGTTGATTCCTTAGATAACATTACAAACGGATTGGCTCTGTTAGACGATGAACCTGTGTATGAAGCATTTACATGCTTTCCTGCTCTCATTATCGTATCGGTTCTCTTCATCTCTCTTGCCCACGCACCATTAAATGTCGTGAATACATACTCAGGTGTATCAAAGTCCATGGACATACTCATAAGGCGATCTATAGTTACTGACTGCTCGCTATTATTAATAAGCTTTGCACTTCTAGCTATCACATCACACTTCTCATACACATAGTAAGACATCAAAAGAGTAAGACCATATTGCTTGTCCTTTAGAGCTACTTCAAGTGTCTCCACCTCCTCTTTATTACCATAAGAACCCGGAAGTGTTGCAAATTCTTTCTTTCCCCTAATCACCTCTGCCTTCTCAAACAGAAAGTCTGATGTATAACTTCCATCAGCATGAATTATCTCCACAAAAGGTTCTCTGATATCACCTTTTCCATGTGAAGACATTTCAAGGCACACATCCTCTAAAGAAAAACCTCCATGTTCCGCATCATACTGATTAGTGTTTCCCGGTGGAAATGCGTGCTTCTCTGTAAACGGAAACGCACCCCCATTATCCTTCTCAAAGTCCACCTTGATCCTTCTTCCGTAATACAGATGTTCAAGATGTCCTGTATCCATCACATTAAACATATAGGTTGTGTTCTTGGTATGTAATGCGTAAAGTCCTTCTTTCTGTTCGATCATAATTGTTGTCTCCCCTTTAATACAAATTGTTATTAATCATCCAATTCTTTTTTCTGTATGGTGTTCAACATCCAATATATCATTTATAAGTTTTATTATTTCATCTCTTGTTAATAATTTCATTTACCATAC
>CAMHMG010000097.1 GCA_946186175.1 uncultured Clostridia bacterium
AATACCCTGGTAAATCTTATATGGGTGGGAGGACATATTACTCTATATTTGATAAAAACTGGAATTGTCTAGAAAAAGATAAAGCCATAGTAACAGAATGTGATAAGGGTATATTATGGTATGACTATATGATCTTAGATGATAAAGAGTATTTTCTGTTTGCAAAAGACTATTTTACTACATGTGATATGATTGTTGAGTGGAGATGAATCTGATTAATTGTACATGGAGTATCTGCTATAGCTTATATTGTTTTTGCATTATTTAAATGGTTATAAAAGTTGCGCAAAAGGGCATTTGTTGATACAATATCGGCAGATGTTTTTTTGTTTTTAAGCGACAGTGGATATTTAGGTATGGAATATTATCAATTGAAGACGTATGAATAAGGAGAATGTGGAGAGGTGACATGAAATTATGGGTAAATATTTGAATCCGGGGAATGAGGCGTTCCGAAAAGTGATCAATGGCAATTATATAGATAAAACAGGTCTGATAGAACTAATTAATAATACGGTTGATACAACTAACGGTCTGACGTGCATTTCAAGACCGAGAAGATTTGGTAAATCATTTACAGCACATATGTTATGTGCGTACTATGATTGCTCATGTGATTCACACTCGTTATTTGACAGATATAATATAAGTAAAACAGAAACATATGAGCAGTATATTAATAAGTATAATGTAATTGTTATTGACGTGACAGGCTTCATATCAACAATAAAACAGTCTGCAGGTAAAGAGTCTTTATCTGATGTTCCAATAATGATTGCTAGTGCTATAAGAGACGACATTGTGGAAGAACAGCCACAATTAGCACATTATACAGGGCTTGAAGATTGTCTATATGAGTTTGTTAAAATAACAGAGCGTAAGATAGTATTCATTATTGATGAGTGGGATGCGTTGATTCGAGAAGCGAAGGGAGATAATAAAGCTCAGGAGGCGTATCTTAATCTGTTGCGGGGATTATTCAAAAACAGTAATGTTACTCCTTATGTTGTGGCGGCTGCATATATGACAGGTATTTTGCCTATTAAGAAGGATGGTTCACAATCGGCGATATCTGATTTTCGAGAGTATTCTGTATTGAATCCCGGAAGATTTGATATGTACACCGGGTTTACTGAAGATGAGGTAAAAAATATATGTGACAGATATGATATGGATTTTGCTAGGGCAAAGCAGTGGTATGATGGTTATACTGTTGGGAGAGTTGAATCTATATATAATCCATATTCGTTAATGCAGGCAATGGAATCAGGAGAATATTCATCATATTGGAGGAAGACGTCAGCTGCAGATTCACTTGAGACATATATTAATATGAATTTTAATGGGTTAAAGGAAGATGTAATACGTCTTATGTCAGGTGAGGAGATAGAGGTATATACAGAAGATTTTGCCAATGATTTTCAAACATTTACATCTAAGGATGACGTATTGACATTGATGATACATTTGGGATATCTTGCTTATGATAGAAAGACAAACAGTGTTAGGATACCTAATGATGAAGTAAGACTGGAGTTCAAGAACTTGATCAGAAAGTCTGATAATAACCAATTGATTGGACTGATTGAAAAATCAAAGCAATTGTTAACTTATACCTTGGACGGAGATGAAGATAAGGTTGTTAAGGCGATCGAGCACATTAGGGAAAGCAATTATACACCAAACTTTTATAACAACGAACAAGCACTTCGCTATGTGATTAAATTTGCGTATATATACTGCGTAGATAAATATATGAAAGTTGAAGAGCTTCCTTCAGGAAAAGGTATTGCGGATGTTGTTTATATTCCTAAGAGAAATACTTTAGATCCGGCAATTGTTGTTGAGTTGAAATGGAATAAGACTGAGGAAGCCGCAATTGCACAGATTAAGAATAAGAATTATCCGGCAATATTTGAAAATTATGGTGGAGATATAGTTCTTGTAGGTATTAATTATGATGACAAGACTAAAGAGCATACATGTAGGATAGAACGAATTGAGAAATAATTAATTTGCGGTATTGGTGACGAAGATTAGTGACAGAAGTTCATATAGGTGAAAAGATTCTATATGAGGGTATTGTGTAATAAAAAAGAGTGTAACAATAACTATAGCATGGATGGAGCATATAATGTCAAAAGTAGCAATTTTATTATCCTCATATAATGGGGAACAATATATTAAAGAGCAGATAGAAAGTATATATGATCAGACATGTAAAGACTTTCATCTCTATGTCAGGGATGACGGGTCGAATGAAGCGTGCATTGAGTTACTTCGTGATCTGAGCAGGCAGTATGGATTTACTCTGTATGAAGGTGAGAACATCGGCTTTGTAGCAAGTTTTATGTGGCTTCTTAGAAATGTTAAGGATGCTGAGTATTATGCATTTGCCGATCAGGATGATATATGGAAGGCTGATAAGATAGAGGCTGCACTTTCATGGTTTGATAAGTCTATAGAGAACGGAGTTGTTAAGACTAACAGACCGGCTCTCTTTCACAGTGCTTATGAGGTGGTGGATGATGATGGAAATGTTATTGATCATTTCTTTTTTCCTGACAAGGGATATGATTTTAGAAGGTCAATTACAGAGAACCATTATTCGGGTTTTTCCATGATGATTAATAAGCCTCTTAGAAATCTGATGATAAGAGGAGAGGATGACAAACTCGGATATCATGATTGGTGGGCAGCTATGATAGTTCATGCATTTGGCGTGGCACATTCTGATCCTGAGGTTATGGCTCTTCACAGGGCACATGGTGGTAACGTGACTACATTTAATATGCTCACAAGAATTAAATGGTTAATACAAAGTCTCAAAGAGGAATCCGATATTCATAAAAGGTCTGTTGAGTTTAATAGGTGTTTTGGAGATAAGATAAAAGCTAAGGACAAGAAGTATCTTGATATGTTCAGCTTTGAGAATTATAACATTTTAAATGCGGTCAAAAAGTGTTTTTATCCATCGAGATGGCGCCCGATACTGTCGTCAGAGATTATGGTAAGAGTATTAATGCTAATTGGGAGAATATGAAGTGAGTATCTGGCCATTCTTTAATTGCGCGATAAGATGGTTGACCTAAGATATGTTCAATACGAATATTGCTAAGTATTAAAATGCTTGTAGAAATAAATATATTTGGAGTTTGCAATGGCGAAGATTTCAGTTTTGATCTCAACCTATAATGGTGAAAGATATATAGAAGAACAATTAGATAGTATATTTGCACAGACATTTGATGATTTTCATGTATATATAAGAGATGACGGCTCGTCAGACGGAACATGTCAGGTTATAGATGAATACATTGAAAGACGTGGTGTCTATGACATGATATCCTTTGAAAAGGGGAATAACATAGGCTTCTGTGCAAGTTTTATGAAATTATTAAAGTCAACACCGGAGGGCGAGTGTTGGGCGTTCTGCGATCAGGATGATGTGTGGATGCCTGAAAAATTAGAATATGCATATCGGTGGATGATGGATAATAATAATACAAAACCGTTGCTTTATCACAGCGGCTTTGAGGTCGCCAATGAGGATCTGAGTGTACGTAAAGCGTATCCACGCTCGGAGTTTGATTACAAATTCTATAATTCTATTACATGTAATATATTTTTTGGCTTTTCTGTGGTGATTAATGGAACTCTTCGAAACATGTTATTGCAGGCAAGTCCGGAGAACATCAAATATCATGACTGGTTTGCAGCAATGATTACAGCTGCCTTTGGCAAGTATCATTTATCGACGAAGATAGAAGCAATTCACAGGCAATATGAGAAGAATGCGTCACCGCTTTATTTCTTTAAGAAGATTCCACATGGATTCAAATTAATAGCAGGAGAAAAATTCTATAATATGCAGGCAAGAGAATTTTTGAGATTATACGGAGATTATCTGCCAGCTAAGGATAGAAGGATATTAGAATGGTTTACTGCTGATAAATACAGCTTCAAAACCGCCTGTAGAAAGGCGTTTTATAGGAAACGCTGGAATCCACAGATTAAGGTTGAAATAATACTTAGGGGATTAATGTTGCTTGGCTTTATTTGATCATAAGGAGATTATGAGAAGTACTCTTTACATTATCATGGTCCATAAATTTCGTTTTTTGAAAAATTGTTATATAAAGTTGAAAATAATCGAAAAGAATAGTATAATATTTTTCTGTAATATTTGATTCAAAGGAAGTAAAGTTATGTGGAAGTATATCATTTTTGCTTTATTGCTTGTGTTTCTTATATACATGCTGGTATGGACAGTACAGCTTAATATGTATAATAAAAGAGCTAAGAAAGTGAAAAGAATTAAAGAGCTTCGTGCAAAAGGTAATGAGATCAAGAAACGTACTATAGATTGTACGAAAGATTATTGGTATAATCTTCGAGAGGTTGAGGATTGTGACAAAGATGAAGACTTTGAGAAATACTATCATTACTTTATCGGAGTTGATGAGGGTGTTCATGATCTTCTGATGGAGATGTATGATTGCGGAATTGTTCGTACAGATGAGTTAGAAGAGATTGCTTATGGTAAGAATCATTACAAAGATGTTGACCTTTCGTTCCTTGAAGAATTTGAAGAAGGACTTAAGGAGGAAGGAAGGATTAAGCAGACATCAGCTGAGACTATGGAACACATTGATGCTGTTAAGAAAGAGGCTATTGATAAGCAGATAAGAGATGAGGTTGCAAAGCGTCAACAGCAGTCTGCCGGAGAAATGGCAGAAGGATCAGAGGATGTAATTCAGGTACAGGGAGGATTATCTGATTTCTTTGGAAGTTCATCAAAGATTGTTGAGGCTGCGAAGCGTCTTGATAAGAATGATCCCGGAATAACAGATATCAGGGGCACTCTTTCAGATGGAGTAGAGAATGTACTCAAGGCTGTCGATGATGAGAAGAGGGCCAAAGAGAAAGCAGAGGAGCCAATACTGCCAAAGGTAGAGAAATCTGTTGAAGAGGCAAGGAAAGCCAGAGAAATGACAGCTAATGCTGAGATCCGCAACAGAATTTATGAGAAGTGGGTAAGTTATGTTTTCGAGCTATATGAGATGATTAGTATCAATGCCAATGAAGACACTAAGCATCAGATACGAAAAGAGCTTATGAATTACGGTTATAATGATGTTGATGTTCTTCTTGAAGATCCTGTATGATCATATCTATAGATTATATATGGCAGGCATACCGGTATAAGCATGAGAATCGTGCCGGTTAAATATTTATGAAGCATAGCTGAATAGATACTATAATTGTTAATATTATAATAATAACGTCAATATCAGAGTGATATTGACGTTAAATTTTTACCCTTATATTGGTTGCATCCTGTGAAGCTATAGAATACAGTGATGCAGGTTGTGAGTGTATGATGATGTTACTTTTCTCTGATGAAGTTATAGGGGGAGGAGCAGTAGGTACAGCGTTGATAGTATTAGGGTCATTGGCTCGTACTGATGAATTACCGCTGCCATATGCGTACATAGGAATGTCTATGGTCATGTCCGCATACCCCATGACACGTCTAACATAGGTCTGTGTCTCTTCAAAAGGTGGAATGCCGTTATACTTGTCCACGTTACCAGGCCCTGCATTATATGCTGCTAACGCCAATGATACATCGCCATTATACTTGTTCAACAGGTTTGAAAGATAATGGGCGCCGCCCATAATGTTCTCTCTGGGATCGTAAGCGTTGTTGACTCCAAGACCTTTGGCAGTTTCCGGCATAAGCTGCATGATTCCCATTGCTCCAACACTTGAGGTGGAATTGGGATCATAATCTGATTCTGCTTTAGCAACGGCTTTTAAAAGCTGGACGTCAACATTATAAGTCGCGGCGGCCTCTTCAAAGTAAGCATTCAATTCTTCGGGAGAAACAGCGATTTTATTAGGTTGGTTATTCGTTATTATCGGCTGTGGATCAGGATCCGGCCTTGCGTAGATGGCAGTCTCTTCATCGAAGATATTGTCAAATTTGCCGGAGTCTTTGTTGTTGCGTTTTATTGAGTTGTAGTAGTTACTTTCATCGACATAACCGATTCCTTCGACATATCTCATGGCGCACCGCCTTTCTTGGTAGTAGATAAATTGTATATGAAGCATAGCTGAATATATACGATGAATGATACTATAGTTGCTTTAATTATTATGCTTAAATCCAATTATTGAATACAATTATACAATATTTTATAAAAAAAGAAAATCCCCTATTTACGATAAAGCAGTGTATGTGTTATCATGTATATCTGTCAAAAAACAAACCACTTTATACTTGTAAAAAGTAGTTTGAAATGATGCTGCCACAATCCCGCTGGCATTGGACAAGGGGTAGTTTACTACTAATGATGAATACTTGAAGGAGAATATCATGAATTACTTACATAACGTTAATCCATACAGCATTTTTAAACAGCATGGAAGAGATAAATTACATCTCTTAGAAAGAGTGAGATTATTGTTTGATAAGGATAGTTTTGTCGAATTTTATCCGGATGAAGATAATAACTGTAAGGGTTATGATGGAGTGATTACAGGATATGGTACTATATTCAGACAGAGAGTATATTTTTACGGACAGGATTTTACCTGCATGGGAGGAACCTTTGGTTATCAGCACAGTATGCAGATTATAGCCATCATCAAAGAGGCTATTAATAATAAATGTCCGGTGATTGGAATATATGATGGCGGCGGGGCACGGATACAGGAAGGAGCAGCCGCTGTTGCAGGCTGTGGTGAGTTGTTTGCAATTAACACTCTTGCTTCGGGTTATATACCACAGATATCAATAATTGCGGGAACATGTGCAGGTGGAGCGGTATATTCACCGGGACTTACGGATTTTGTATTTACTATTGATGGGATAAGCAATATGTTTGTGACAGGAGCAAAGGTAATCAATGAGGTACAGGGAACTGATTATCTTATTGAGGAGCTTGGTGGTGCGCGCATTCATTCAGAGAAGAGTGGAGTCGCCCATTTTCATATGGAAGATGAGCTCTCATGTTATGAGCAGGTCAGAAGGCTTATTGACATTTTACCTCCTTATTACATGGAATCAAGGACTTATAGGGTTGACCTGTACCATGAGAAGGATATCTCAGATATATATGATATTCTGCCTCGTGATAATTGGGATGAGTATGATGTGATACCATTAATTGAAGTGATTTTGGATGATGATTCATTTATCGAGGTACATAAGAACTTTGCAAAGAACATAGTGACGGGGTTTGGTCTTCTTGGAGGTATAACGGTAGGAATAGTTGCAAGCCAGACACTGTATGAAGGCGGTTCTATTGATATTGATGCTGTAGACAAGGCGACAAGATTTGTTGAGTATTGTGATTGTTATAATATTCCGATTATTACGTTAGTCGATTCTACAGGATTTGTGATGACGGCAGAACAGGAACACAATGGGTTAATAAGACATGGGGCTAAGATTATTCATGCCTATGCCAATGCAACAACAATAAGGCTTACTGTCGTTCTGCGTAAGGCATATGGCGGACCATATATATTATATGGATGCAGACAGCTTGGCGCCGATAGACATTATGTATGGCCGCATGCTGAAGTTGCAGTTATGAAAGCAGAGGGAGCGGTGGCAGTTATAAGTCACAGTCAACTGGGAAAACTTGAAGGTGTAGAAAAGGAAGAATTTCTGAAAGAACAGTTAGCAAGTTACAAGGAAAAATATATGAACAGCAAAATGGTTCTTGAAAAGAAATTTGTTGATGGGCAGATCAAACCGGAGCATACAAGAAGAGTACTATATCAGGATTTGCTAAGATTGTCCAACAAAGCATACGGACCGGTAGTTTCGAAGAAACATAGTAATATGCCCGTATAGAGTTACTATTCAAGTACGATATATATTCACCCGGTTGTTCGGTATGCTTGCATAACCGAATGACAGAGTGATTATATATCGTAAAAAAAGGGGAACCCAACGGTTCCCCTTCTGCGTGAAAGCAATGATCAACATCCGCAGCCACAGCCGCCTGAGTTGTTATTGCCACAACCGCACAAAAGAAGTAAAATAATAATGATGCATGAGCAATTGTTTCCGGCAAATCCGCAGCCATCATTTCCACCAAAGAAACCATTGCCACAGCCATTATCATTACCGTTACCGCAGCAGAATAAGAGAAGCAAAATAATGATGATCCATGAGCAGTTGTTGCTTCCACAACCGCAGTTTGTAGCTGATAAGTCACCCATATGGAATTCCTCCAAAATTATCTTTGCACTAATATACTATGACAGATTACATGGAAGTGTTACACATTTGGTATTGAAATAATTTAGAAACAGTTACTAATTTTGTGTATAATTACTTATTTCATTATAACAAATCTTGAAGTATAATAAGTTGGTCAAGACTGATAGACAAACCATATCAAATATACAGGAGACGATTATGAAAGAAGAAAAAAATATAGAAGATACTAGTAAAGAAACAAAAAGAATATTTCCTCTCGAACATTGGCAGGGAATAACGCTTATGCTTATGGCTTATGATGCCTTTGCAATTGCAGCGTCTTTCTTAATGGCTTTATGGTTTAGATTTGATTCTTTTAATTCGATTCCGGCTGAGTATATGTCCAGGTATGTTAGATTTCTGCCTATATGCATATTGGGTTCTATTACTATATTTTGGGGTTTTAGACTATATAGGAGTATATGGAGATTTGCAAGCTATAATGAGTTATATAGAACTGTTCTTGCAACTATTGCCACCTTTATATTTCATATAGCTGGTATTAATCTGTTTTTTGGCAGTATGCCAAGATCATACTTTGTGTTTGGTATAGTATTACAGTTCATACTTGTAATAGGCGTGAGGTTCACCTATAGATTTGTTCTCTTATTACGCGGGCAGTTGAGTGATGACGGCACCTTATATAGAAGAGTAATGATTATCGGTGCAGGAGAAGCAGGACAGATAATCCTTCGTGATATCAAACATTCTACTCAGATTAATGAGCGTGTGTATTGTATGATTGATGATAACCCTAATAAATGGAATCGTTATATAGACGGAATTCCTATTGTGGGTGGTAAGGACAGTATCTTTGAAGCTGTGGAGAAGTACACAATTGAGAAGATATATGTTGCGCTTCCAAGTGCAACAGTTGAGGATAGAAGAGAGATACTTAACATATGTAAGGAAACCAGTTGTGAAGTAAAGAGTCTGCCGGGATTGTATCAGTTCATGACAGGACAGGTTAGTGTGGCATCTATGAAGAAGGTAGATGTTGAGGACCTTCTTGGAAGAGATGTAATCAAGGTCAATATGGATGAGATATTCCAATATATCAAAGGTAAGACTGTTTTAGTTACAGGTGGTGGAGGTTCTATCGGAAGTGAGTTGTGTCGTCAGGTGGCAGATCATCATCCTGAGAAGCTTATCATATTCGATATATATGAGAATAATGCTTATGATATCCAACTAGAGCTTAGAAAGAAACACCCTGAATTGTCCCTTGAAGTACTCATTGGCTCTGTAAGAGACAGTAGGAAGATATTTCAGGTGTTCGAGACTTACCATCCTGATATAGTATACCATGCAGCAGCACATAAGCATGTACCGCTTATGGAGGACAGTCCATGTGAGGCTATCAAGAATAATGCTATTGGAACATATAAGACTGCTTATGCAGCAATGGCTAACGGATGTTCAAGGTTTGTTCTGATAAGTACAGATAAAGCAGTTAATCCGACTAATATAATGGGTGCGAGCAAGAGACTCTGCGAGATGATAATCCAGGCATTTGACGCTAAGATCAAGGAAGGAAAGGCTTCCGAGATACCTCAGCTCTTCACACATCTTATGAAGGATGAGGAGAAGAAAAGAGCTATTGATGTCAACGTTGTGAATGCTAAGACAGAGTTTGTTGCAGTACGTTTTGGCAATGTGCTTGGAAGTAACGGATCAGTAATACCTCTGTTTAGGAAGCAGATCGATGCAGGCGGTCCTGTGACGGTTACCCATCCTGATATAATAAGATACTTCATGACTATTCCTGAGGCAGTAAGTCTTGTTATGCAGGCCGGAGTATATGCTCATGGTGGAGAGATATTTGTCCTTGATATGGGTGAGCCGGTTAAGATCGATACACTGGCAAGGAACCTTATTAAGCTGTCGGGTCATAAGCCTGATGTAGATATCAAGGTAGAATATACAGGACTTCGTCCGGGAGAAAAGCTCTTTGAAGAGAAGCTCATGGCAGAAGAAGGACTATTAAAGACTGATAATGACCTTATTCATATAGGATGTCCGATTCCATTTGATATAGAGGTGTTCCTTGGACAGTTAGATGAGCTGATGGATACTGCTTATAAGAATAAGAGTAGTATACGAGAGTTGGTAGAATCGGTTGTGACTACTTATAAGCCGAGTTAGAATAATAAAATCAAGCTTTGGAATTACAGGAGGTGCATACATAGTTATGCACTTTCTTTTTATATAAGAAACCTTGATTTTATAAGGACTTGACGAATTGGCAACAAATCCGGGAATTGAATATTTCTATGGATTTGGAGTTGATTGTCATGAAGGGTAGAGCTGAAGACAAAGGATTAAGCAAAGACGATATTGAAAAGATCTAATTAAGGAAACAGGCAGATATGTGTGTGTAGGAAAAACCGATTGAAAACTAAGCAAAATGTACATATCTGCCCTCATGAAAATGCGTTTTTTATTATAACAGGATTATGACAAATTTCAACATTATTCGTTCGACATATTTCGACAAGATAATTGGATAATGTCGAAGAGTAGTATTCTATCCATTTATTTATTGAATCAACATATTTATTACCACTGCTTATTTTACTGAAATCAATATAATCTAAATTAGGATAAGTATTTATTACGTCTATTAAATGTCTATATTCAGTATTGTATTTCTGGGCTATTCCACACATAGATAAGTCTATAGTATTAAGGATGGTTTCTTCTGAGGGAAATCCGGTATTACAGAAGTATGTATATGTATATTAAATAT
>CAMHMG010000098.1 GCA_946186175.1 uncultured Clostridia bacterium
TCGTATATCATCTTCCCGCCAATAAATAACAACATCAAAAGAGCTATCCACGGAATCCATTTCTGAAATTGAACAAATGATTCAAAAAGAAAATGAACAAAAGTCCATCCAAGCATCGGCATGACAAACTGAAATCCTGCAAAGGTTCCGGCAATCTTAATCTTATCTTTCCCTGTCATCACAGGATTATGAATACCGTTAGCTATAGAAACTGAAAAGGCATCCATAGCAAGACCCACGCCCAGCAACAAGCTGTTAATTAAAAAAGAGTATATTACCATCACTTTATCCTTTTTTATTTAAGAAATCCGTTGATTATCTGTTCTTCAGCCTCAGCCTCAGTAAGTCCTAAAGTCATTAGCTTAATTAACTGCTCTCCTGCTATCTTACCTATTGCTGCCTCATGGAAAAGCTCTGCATCAACATCATTAGCCTCTAATCCCGGAACAGCAAGAATACGTCCGTTATCCATAATAATAGAGTCACATTCCGTATGGCCATGACATGCTTTATTACCAACTATCTTTGCTTCAAATTTCTGATATGACTCATCTCTGGCCACTGACCTTGATACCACATCAGCGCTTGCATTTTCACCATCAATAACTATATCATAAAGGCTGACTGCCCTCTGTTTTCCATGAGTCATCAGTCTTTCTCTTACAACAAGCTTTGCACCTGCCTTAAGATTGGCAGTTGTTTTTCTGTCTGTGTCATCAACCCCTTTAATCTGAACCATTTCCATCTCGGCGTAACTGCCTTCTTCCATATATACTTCAGTACCGGGATTCAATATTCTTTTTCCTTTCCCGTTACCGGATCCGTAATGTTTTTCCACATATTTAACAGAAGCATTCTTCCCTACATAGAATCTATGAATTCCGTCGTGCTCTGAATCATCCGGTCCACAATTATCTATTCCACATCCAGCAACAATAACTACGTCTGCTCCCTCTCCAATATGGAAATCATTATAGACAAGTTCTTTAAGTCCACTTTTGGTCATGACAACCGGTATATGAACACTCTCGTTCTTTGTTCCCGGCTTAATGTATATATCCAGTCCGCTTCCCTTCTCTTTAGGAATGATCTCTATATTGGCAGTGGATTCACGTCCTGCCGATTCACCATTAGAGCGAATATTATATGCGCCCTCCGGTACCGAATGAAGATCAGCCACTTCGGAAAGTAATCTAAGTTGTATTTCATCAAATTTCATCATCTCACATCACCCTCCTTACATACAACTACTCCATTACGGCACTCTTTTACCGCACTTGACGTTCCCATTATTTCAGGAAGAACTTCCTCCTTAGTACCATGTTTTACAAGTTGACCGTTTTGCAGAACTATTATTTCATCTGCAATACTAAGAATTCTCTCCTGATGTGAAATGATAAGAATCGAACTGTTTGCTATATGTTCTCTCATGTGTTCAAATACTTCTATAAGATTTTGGAAGCTCCACAAGTCAATTCCCGCCTCAGGTTCATCAAAAACAGATAGTGTCGGACCCTTAGCAAGTATGGTAGCAATCTCAATTCGCTTCAATTCTCCACCCGAAAGACTCGCATCAACTTCTCTGTCAATATAATCTCTTGCACATAAACCGACAGCTGAGAGATATTCACATGCATCTGATGCAGTTAGTCTTTTACCGGCCGCAATTCTTATAAGATCATGTACTGTAATCCCTTTAAATCTGACCGGCTGTTGAAATGCAAATCCTATACCAAGCTTCGCCCTTTCTGTTATACTTTTATCTGTAATATCTTCACCGTTTAAAATAATACTGCCTGTATCCGGTTTTATTATTCCTGCGATCAATTTTGCAAGAGTTGACTTACCTCCACCATTAGGTCCGGTAATAACTACTAATTTATTATCAGGAATCACAAGACTTACATCCTGTATTATGTCTATTGTTTGTTTATCTTCCTCTACCCCAAAAGACACATTCTTTAGTTCAAGCATCTTAAAAGATCCTCCTAAATCTCTTTCTTAACACAAAACAACACATGTTATGTCATGTACCTAAAAAAGTACAATGATATACCAGCTGCTCCATTACCTCATAGTTCCCACAACTTTACAATTATACAACATTTGTTATTAATATTCAATTAGTAACATACTATTGAAGTATTTCTGCTTCAGTAACATATATGACCTCACATGATCCATCTCCAGAATCAGACCTTTCCGTACTGGAATTCCACCAGAAATTAGTTCCATCAGATTTACTTGCATTTATATTGACAAGATATCCCTTAAGCCTGATATAATCTCCTGCATCAATTGACTTAATGATTTTTTTCACCTTATCATCTGCAGCGATTAAATGATTATTAGCCGAGTGACAGGTAACACCATCGACGCCGCCGACAACATTTATCTCATCATATGTATTGGTCTGCCAGTAATACCACCTGTTACTCTGTCTCCAATGAAAATCAATCCTATCGTTATATTCGGCAACAGGTCCCCACGCCAAAGCAAAATCTCTAGGTGCAAGCTTACCACCAATATCATGATCACTGTAATCATGTGTACTGACAACCAACGCACTTATGTCATAGGAATATTGATAATCAACTTTCACATCAAATCCATCAAGCTCAAATGATGTTCCGCCTGAAGCCTCTTTCTGCACAGGATCCGGAATACCTGCCACAGACTTTCTGCTTGTATTCCCAGAAACACTTCCACAGCCGGATACGGATATTATCATAATCAACATTGCTATGCTTATAATGATCTTTGTTACTTTTAAAGTCCAGGAACTCAAGCCCCCTAAGGGCGCAGGCTGATTGGGTAACTTTCTGTATACAGCGGCGCTTAGCGATGCCTGAGACCTTGGCGAGTGTGCGAGCCTGGTTCGAAGGTATACACAATAATCTGAGTCCAAAGGGCTGCGGATGAGCTTATCATAGTCGTTTATTCTACAATTCATTTCACCATCTCCATAATAATTAATATATAATACAAATCATATCACACTACTATAACCATTTCCATATGTTTTAGCTTGCCTTTTTGCACTAATTGAATTATTATACTTTTAATGAATTTTTATGGTAATGGACCCAAAAACACTTTATGTCGCCTAATGATATCCGGGTTGCTACATTACTTTGCTCAATATACTCTGAGAAATCTAAAAGGTATTAATAACAGGAGGAGCTGCATATGAGCCGGAATAACTACAATTTTTCAAATACAACCAATGATGACCAGAAGAAAAAGGCAACACTACTTGTGGTTGCTTTTATAGCATGCTTTATTTTCCCGGTTCTCTTTCTGATATTGCCCATTATTGTTGTAATCTATGCCGCTTCTAAGAAAAAAAATAACACCTACACCGATAACCATAAGACCGACGTCCATGGTTCCGGCGAAGGTGTCCGCGAAGAAATCCTCGCACACGAGAAGCCAATTGATTACAGCAAATCAACCTATGAAATCTACGAAGAACTTCTCAATAAGAAGACTGATTACAGCGGTGTCAACAAGGATCTTCTATAAGTGTGTTACTCCTTATTCTAACGGATGTCTCTATTCAACAAATAAGCAGTCTTACTTTTGATCAACTGTTACATCTCCGATATCAGTTTTTATAGTGAACTTCCGAATATTATCAAGATTGCTTTCAAGAACTGCACTTTCTGTGTAATGTCTTCCCTTCACTTCCTTTCCATTAACAGTTACTTCTCCTATGTCTGTGGAAAAATCTGTCTCATAGAGATACAGATCATCACATCCTTCAACATCGATATCTCCTGTATCATTTGATATCTTCATATCACCTCCGGGTATCCCGAAATGACAGTCTGTAAGCTCAACATCTCCCGTATCATTGTCTATATTACAATCTCCCAAAGAGCAATCCGTAAGTTTAACATCTCCTGTATCGTTGTCTATTTCAGTTTTTCCGGATTTACAGTCATTAAGCTTCAAATCTCCTGTATCTGCATCAATACTAAGCACATCTAATTCCAAACCGGTAATCTTCACATCCCCGGTATTATTGCTAATTGTAAACTTCTTAAAATTTGTATTTTCAGGTACTACAAGCATCATCCTACACTTAACGTTGCCATAATGATCACTCTTTTTGTTTTTCTTCTGTTTTATATAGAGAACTCCTTTCTCTACATTTATTTCAGGTTCATAGCGTTTCTTGTTGCACTCATAATGAACGCTTGCTTCATCTCCCTCTACAACCTCTATATCCATTACACGCATATCAATATCAGCAGTGTCAAATTCATCCAATGAAACAGTATTAGATATCTTTGCTCCATCGTTTCCGGCTCCCCATGGGAAGCCCCATGGAAATCCCCAGCCAATCTCAACATCTCCAAAATGATATATACTTCCTGCAATGACAGTAATAATAGTCACAATTGAAATAATAACAAGATACGTTGTCTTTTTCATACTATCAACCTCTTTCCACATTAAACTCTCTTCATCAACATAGATTTAAGTACTCCATGAAGTACACCTGCTATAGGCCAAATGATCCATGTAATATACCAGTCAAAAGTTATAAAACTCCAACATAGATATATGCAGGTGATCGTCGGCCAGAACACATCCATGACAAGTTCAGCACTTGACGAGATATATACTTTTCCGTCATTATCATCCTCTGAATATGTATACACATTACCTGAACCTTTACTTTCTCCACTTCCGAAATCTTCACCAGCGTTTGAATTCTCTGTGCTTGTTCTTCTAAGTGTAGCCTTGATAAGTTTTTCAAAACTCCCCTTGACATTAGCTGCATACACTATTAAAAGTACACCTATTGCCACAAGAACAAACATAAAAGCACCACCAAGATCATCAAAATCGATACTGCTTCTAATCATTTCATCAAGACCTTCCATAAATGCTGCAGGTACGAAGGATATTATACAGAGTGCAACTCCAATAGACATCATAAGTGCATATTTCGGTGTAAATGCTGTCTCAGATTCCTTAACATAATCTGTTGTTGCTACACTCATAGAACACGCTTCCTTTTCAATGAAGCTCCACTTCTTCATCGTCAATGATGAGTAAATGAACAAAATAACACCTATAGCAATAAGAACGAACATCACCGACATGCTTATCCCCTCGCCAAGATCAACCCATGCACTTTTCCCATTAATTCCGGAAATATCAACGGCATCAGCAACAATAGGAGCTACCATAGACATAATGCAAAGAGCAACGCCAATAGCTATCTGCCATGCCTGTTTATTAGCTGCGGTCAAAAACTCTTTCACCTCATCAAGGCTTATCTCTCTTCTCTCATTCTTATCTGCTGCCTCTACAATCCCTTCGATTCCTAATTCATCCGCAATCTCATCAAGATTACCGAACTCAGAGATGACTGTTCCCACAGCAGCGTTGTCGCTCATCCCATCAGCAATAAGCTCGTTATATTTGTCTTCCATCATCTGCCACAGTTCATCCTTTGCTTTCTTGACCTTCGGCGTATTCGGAAGATTAGCAAACATATTCTCCAAATAAGTTCTTATAGTTTCCATATCATCAGATCTCCCTTCTAAAATAAATCAAATTTATATGTCATTCCTGATAAAATTCTCAATAACATCCTTGGTAAGCTGCCATTCTGCACATTTATCCCTGTAGTACTGTCTTCCCTCATCGGTTATTCGATAATAAGTCCTTCGCTTACCACCATTCTCATCAGAAGAAAAAGATTCAATATATCCGTTCTTCTCCATTCTTGTAAACGCAGAATAAAGTGTCGTCTCTTTGATAATATATTTCTCTTCAGATAAGCTCTTAATCTGCTTGGATATCTCATAACCGTAAGACGGCTGCTCCCACAAAAGGAATAGTATCATTGTATCGTTATATCCACGAATCACATCACTACTTATATTACTCATATAACGTCTGCCTCCTTCCTAAAATTCTATTCATTGGTTATTATGCACTTAGAAAGAAAAGTCTTAACTTCTCTCTGGACCTCCTCTAAAAGTAATATCTCAATCATATTACGTCTGTCGTTGCTACGTCAGACGTTGATACGACTGTCGTACTACGCCTGTCGTAGTAAATGTATCACACTATATATCTAATGTCAACACCAAATTTAAAATTTTTGTATATATCAATAACAAAAGGCATCATGAGCGTTAACTCACAATGCCTTATGATTACATAACTATATATTAAATGAACGTTTCGTGAAAGCAGATTAATACATTAATCTCATCTCAATGCATCTTTCATACTCTTAACATATTCGCCTACATACTTTGGTGCTTCTTTACCATACTTTTCAATAAGCTTGACAATTGCAGAACCAACTATCGCCCCATCTGATAAATCTGCCATTTTCTTAGCCTGTTCGGGTGTAGAAATACCAAATCCAATAGCGCATGGAACGTCAGTATTATCTCTTACCATTTTTACAATTGAAGCAAGGTCTGTATTGATCTCACTTCTCATACCTGTCACTCCCAGGCTTGATACTATATATACAAACCCCTCAGCATCACCGGCAATCTTTGCAATTCTCTTATCCGATGTCGGTGCGATAAGTGAAACCAGATCAACACCATACTCATGACATGTCGGAAGAAATTCTTCTTTTTCTTCATATGGAAGATCAGGTATGATTATTCCGTCAATCCCCACTTCACTACATCTCCTGATGAACCTGTCTGTACCGTATGAAAATACCACATTAGCGTATGTCATATATACCAGCGGTACCTTCACATCATTTCTTAACTCCTGAACAAATTCCATCACCTTATCAGTTGTAATTCCACCGGATAAGGCTCTTAGATTGGCGCCCTGAATAACAGGACCCTCTGCGGTGGGATCAGAGAAAGGTATTCCTAACTCTATAAGATCTGCTCCGTTTTCTACTGCTGCTTTGACAACTTCCCTGGTTGTCTCCAGATCAGGATCACCACATGTTACAAAGGCAATAAATGCTTTCCCATTTTCAAATGCTCTCTTCAAATTACTCATGTATATCCTCCCCTCTGTAACGGGCGATTGCCGCACAATCCTTATCTCCTCTACCGGAAATTGTTATCACAATAATTTTATCAGAATCAAGCTGTGGAGCTAATTTCATAGCATATGCAACAGCATGAGCCGACTCTATAGCAGGAATAATACCCTCTGTTCTGGCAAGATATTCAAACGCATTAACCGCTTCCTCATCTGTAATAGAAACATACTCTGCTCTTCCCGCATCATGAAGATATGCATGTTCCGGTCCTATTCCAGGATAATCAAGACCTGCAGATATAGAATATACAGGTGCTATCTGACCATATTCATCCTGACAGAAATAGGACTTCATCCCATGGAAAATGCCGATCTTACCTGTAGCTATAGTAGCAGCTGTCTCAAAGGTATCCACTCCTCTTCCGGCCGCTTCACATCCTATAAGCCTTACATCTTTATCGTCTATAAAATTATAGAAGCTTCCTATAGCATTAGAGCCTCCGCCAACACAGGCTATGACAGCATCCGGAAGTCGTCCTTCCTTTTCCAGCATCTGTGTTTTGATCTCTTTGGAAATGACAGCCTGAAAATCTCTTACTATCGTTGGAAAGGGATGAGGTCCCATAACGGAACCCAGACAATAATGCGTATCGTCAATTCTTGATGTCCACTCTCTCATGGCTTCCGAGACTGCATCCTTAAGTGTAGCTGTTCCTGTGGTTACAGGAATAACTTCTGCTCCAAGAAGTCTCATTCTGTATACATTGAGCGCCTGCCTCTTAGTATCCTCTTCTCCCATGAACACAACACATTCCATTCCCATAAGAGCTGCTGCTGTAGCAGTTGCGACTCCATGCTGCCCGGCACCGGTCTCGGCAATGAGTCTGGTCTTTCCCATTTTCTTTGCAAGTAATGCCTGACCTAAGACGTTGTTGATCTTATGAGCACCTGTATGATTGAGATCCTCACGTTTAAGATATATCTTAGCTCCACCAAGATCCTTAGTCATCTTCTCCGCATAATATAACCTTGACGGTCTACCTGCATATTCATTAAACAACTCAGTAAGCTCTTTATTAAAACCCTCATCATTTTTGTAATGCTCATAAGCCTCTTCTAATTCAATTACAGCATTCATTAATGTTTCCGGTATATACTGTCCTCCATGTATACCGAATCTTCCTTGCTTATTCGTCATAGTAGAATCCCTTTCTTAATTATTATCCTTAGACGTTTACATAACTCAACAAAAAGAATTTCGCAATCATCTAATTGTTATTACGCTTCTATATAGTTGCAATTCTCTTTACTAAACAACAACCGCTAGTCACAACATATTAACTTTGATCACATCTTACAACAGCCAAAAACTCCTTCATCTTTTCATAATCCTTCTTCCCTTCTGTCTCTATACCTGAGCTGACATCCACTGCAAAGGGTTCAAGATTAATGACAGCGTCTTCAACATTATTAAGATCAAGTCCTCCCGCCAGGAAATACGGTCTTTTCATTCCTTTGATCAGTTTCCAGTCAAAAGTCTTACCCTGGCCCATTCCGGCGTCTAGCAGAACATAATCGGCAATACTTGTATTGGCTTTGATAATATCTTTATCTGAATTAATCTTAAATGCTTTAATTACGGTTTTCCCGGTTACACGCTTTATACTTTTAATATATTCTTCATTTTCTTTACCATGAAGCTGTATGACATCAATTATATCTTCATCTGATATTTTTTTTATCACTTCAATATCTTCATCAACAAAGACGCCAACAGCTTTGGTACTTTCATTTAGCATATCTTTTAGTTTTTTCGCTTCATCCGGAATAATATTTCTTTTACTCTTTTGCCAAAAGACAAAGCCGATATACTCGGGCTTAAGTTCATTAACCGCTTCAATATCAGATACTTGCGTCAATCCACAAAATTTAACCCTGGTCAACATTTCATCTGTTCTCCATCTATATATAATTACACAACACACAAACACACTTACACTATTAATTATTAAGACTCGTTCATGAGTCTTAGGTGCCGGACTATTATTAACTTTAGCCGACATCTCTCTGAATACATGCTTGAAAAGTTATCGTGCCCTCAACTCATCAAGTTTTGCCTTCTTATCCTCTGCTCTCATAAGTGCCTCACCTATAAGCACAGCATCTGCGCCTATCTGTCGCAGTCTTTTTATATCTTCATTGCAGCTCACACCGCTTTCCGAAACATATAAAACATTATTAGGTATCAGTTCTCTAAGTCTTTGACTGTTATCTATATCTACTGAAAAATCCTTGAGATTACGATTATTAACACCGATCATCCTTGCACCAACCTTAACAGCTGTTCTTACCTCATTTTCATCATGAGCCTCTACCAAGGCTGACATTCCAAGTTCATCACAAATTCCGATATATCTCTCAATATCATCCGCAGTTAATATTGAGCAGATAAGAAGAACCGCTGATGCTCCCAAAACCTTAGCATGATAGATCATGTACTCATCTACCGTAAAGTCTTTTCTTATACAAGGTATCGTCACCTTCTCCGTTATCGTTTTTAAGTACTCATCACTTCCCAAGAACCACTTAGGTTCTGTAAGAACGGAAATACAAGACGCTCCCGCCCTCTCATAATCCTTGGCAATCTCAAGATACGGAAAATCCTCAGCTATAATCCCTTTTGAAGGTGATGCTTTTTTGCATTCACAAATAAATGATATATCCTCTCCCTTCAGGGCCTTTTCGAATTCTAATCCACCTTTGGGAAGACTTAACGCCTGTGACTTTATTACCTCTAAAGGGACAATAGTCTTTGACTCTTCTACTCTCTTTCTTGCATATTCCGCCAGCTCATCAAGTATCGTCATCAGTTTACCTCCTAGCGATTACTTACCTCTATAAACTTCTCAAGAGTTTCCATAGCTTTACCGGAATCAATAATCTTTGCTGCAAGCTCTACACCTTCTTTGAAGCTTTCAGCCTTACCGCCTATATAGAGTGATGCACCCGCATTAAGAAGTACTGCATTTCTCTTATGTCCTTTTTCACCACCAAGAATCCTTCTTGTTATTTCAGCGTTTTCCTGTGGAGTACCGCCCTTTAACTCCTCTTTTGAACAACGCTCAAAGCCAAAGTCCTCAGGTGCGATCACACTCGATCTGTACCATCCGTCTTTGATCTCACTGATAGTCGTTGGCGCACTCATTGATATCTCATCAAGTTTATCCTGACCATATACGACCATACCGCGCTTAACCCCAAGACTTATAAGTACCTGTGTGAGTGGTTCCACAAGATATCCGTCATAAACACCTAACAGTTGCATAGAAGGTGTTGCAGGATTGGTAAGGGGGCCTAAGATATTAAACACTGTTCTAAAACCTAATTCTTTTCTTATAGCTCCAACATACTTCATAGATGTGTGATATTTCTGTGCAAAGAAGAAGCACATTCCCACTTCATTCAATAATTCAACACATCTTTCAGGACTCTGTTCTATGTTAACTCCAAGTGCCTCAAGGCAGTCGGCTGTACCACAAAGCGATGATGCCGCTCTGTTACCATGCTTTGCAACCTTCATTCCTCCCGCTGCAGCCACGATTCCTGATGTAGTTGAAATGTTGAAGCTTCCCGCATTATCTCCACCTGTGCCGACAATTTCAAATACATCCATACCTGTCTCAACCTTTGTTGCATGATCTCTCATTGCTGCCGCACAACCTGCAATCTCTTCAGTGGTCTCAGCCTTTGCACTCTTAGTAGACAGTGCAGCCAAAAATGCAGCATTCTGAGTCGGTGTTGTCTCTCCGTTCATAATCTCATTCATAACAGCATAAGCTTCGTCGTAGTTCAAATCCTCTTTGTTTACAATTTTTACAATAGCTTCTTTGATCAT
>CAMHMG010000099.1 GCA_946186175.1 uncultured Clostridia bacterium
TGGAGAGAATATTGGAGAGCCTTTCGGATCGACAATTTAAAAAGAATGTGGAAATCAGATAAAGAAAGCTGGTTTGCGCCGTTCTACCTGATGATATATCCGCTGGCGTTTGCCAACAGCGCGAGTGAGGGAAACGCGAAAGAGAACATATTACTATATATAACCCTGGTGATTCCTATGGTATTTGTAATCTTTTCAGAGGTCATTCACCCCGTGAGACTCCCTAAGATCATGTATCTGTGTCCTATGACAGATGAAAGTCGTAGGGAAATGATTAGGAAGGGTTATTATTTTCGTGTGTGCCTGCATTGGGGAATTCAGATGCTTGGCTTGCTTATGGTTATCATGTATAGAGGCTTTGATCCTGTAATTGTACCGGAATTTGCAATAAATAGTTTGTTGTTGTCCATGTTGATTACAAGTGGGAAAAAATGGGCAAAGAGTTATCAGGGAATTGTTGCAGTGGTGGCGATTTTTTCTAATATAATAATGGCAAGCAGTTTGGTGGATCGGGATGATTCATTGCTCCTTAAACTTTTGATGTTAGGGTTGATTATAGCTATTCAGCTTCCGTTTATGAGGCTTAGTTGGATATATATCAGGTGTGAGCTAGAGGATGCTGTATACTACGAAGCAGTACAGGAGGGAGTCCGATGAAAATTACAATATTTCCTCAGGGAACATTGGCGATCTATGAGCAGATAGTGAATCAGTTGAAAAATGCCATTGTGTCCGATGAATTGAAGCAGGGAGAAGCACTTCCTTCCATACGTGCATTAGCTGCGGATCTGGGTGTCAGCGTTATTACTACCAAGCGCGCTTATGAAGAACTTGAGAAGGAGGGGCTTATCCGTTCTGTCGCGGGCAAGGGCTTCTACGTGTGTGAGTATAATACTGATTATCTCAAAGAAAAGCAGCTTGTGATGCTGGAAAAACGTCTTAATGAAATTATTGATGATGCCAAGCAGGCAGGACTTGACTGTGCGGAATTTGTGGAGATGGTGCAGGCGTTGTATGGAGAGAAGGAATAGGGAGGCTGTCTTATGGGTACAGTATTAACATTTCAAAATGTTACAGGGAAAGGCCGGAGGTTTCATTTACATGACATCAACATGGAACTTGAGCCCGGCTTTATATACAGTCTCATCGGGAAAAACGGTGCGGGAAAGACCACATTGATGAAATATATTCTGGAAGAGAATAGCCGTTATGACGGAGTAATTCTTGTAAATGGTACAGACATCCGAATGAATCATGTAAATGCCATGAAAGACATTGGTTTCATTTCGGATGAGCATGAGTTTTTCGGGAATCGTACAGGGAAACAGAATGTGGAATTGCTTGGGAGGTTCTATGATAATTTTGATATGGAACGCTTCGAACAGGGAATGAAGAAAATGGGAGTATCACCATATACGACCTATAAAAGTTTGTCACGCGGAGAAAAGATGAAGTTTCAGATTGCATTTGCAATGGCATACAGTCCTAGCATTTATCTTATGGATGAAGTGACTGCCGGTATGGATCCGGTCTTTAAAATTGAGTATTTTGATATGCTTAGGAATCTTATCCGGGATGAGAGCTGCAGTGTTCTGATGACAACACATATTCTGTCAGAGGTGGAGCGTCAGACTGATTATGTGGCTGTTATGGAAGATGGGCATATGGGAGAATTTGAAGAGAGTACCGATTGTATGAACAAGAGGATGGATGAGGGAAAATATTGTATGGACAAAGCGATTGTTATGGGAGAGTGATGATATGATCAAGGCAGATGAAAAACAGCAGACACTGCTTAGGGAATTTTTCAAGGAAGAGACAACCTATCAGGCAGAGCATGTGGGGTATATTTTACTTGCATGCATTTTTACTGGGATACCTTTCATTATGTTTGTTATGCCTTTTCAGATATGGTCTTTAAGAGAAGATGCAGGGATTCTCGGAGCTATGTATGCACTTGAAACTACAGGTATATTAAGCTACGTAGCGAAATATAATACATTTTCAGAGACGGGAAAGAATAGGCAGGTGTATGATATACTCAAATATATGCCTATAGAATATGAGCAGTACTGCCTTTTTAAGTTTGAGAAGGTTCACAGGTTATGCGTCCGGCTTATGGTAATATGTCTTGTGTGTCAGGTCGTATTCGGACTTACATTCTATCATGGTCTGACCTTTGCCAACTTCGCTGTTCCTGTTGTCAGTCAGTATATAATTCCGATGATCATAGTTATGCTTACAATGATCAGAAGATAAAAATATGCTTTACAAAGTTATAGAAAAGTTATAGAAAGGTTGCAGGAGTGCTTCCGAGATTTAAGGAATTTGTAGATGGAAAATAAGAGGTAATATCTTGAATAATACGAGAAAAATAACATTTGAAAAAATACAAAATTGCAGAGATTTTAGGGGACTGACCACAACGGATGGTTATTATGTAAGAAGTGGTCATATGTTCAGAAGTGCGAATCTGTCTGAGGCATCGGAATCTGATATTAACAGGTTAGTGAGGATATATCATCTTAAGAAAATAATCGATCTGCGTACCACAATGGAAAAAGAGCAGAAACCGGATGTGAAGATTGATGGGGTAGAGTATATACATATTCCTATATTTGATGAAATTAAGATTGGTATCTCTCATGAGAAAGAGACGGATACTATCATGAATGGAGGGCAGACTGTTGAGGCAAATGCGAAGCAGCAGCTAAAGGACAATATGATACCTGATATGGAGGATATGTACAGATTGGTGGTTAGTGATAAATCCTGTATGGAGAACATTAGCCGGGTATTACAGATCATACTTCAGCATGATTACGATTCCGGAAGTATCCTGTGGCATTGCACCGAGGGAAAAGACCGCTGTGGGATGGTGTCGGCATTTATCCTGTCAATTTTATCTGTGGATAAAAATACGATACTTAAGGATTATCTGCTCACCAACGAGGTTAACGGACCTAAGGCAGATATGTATTATCAGAAGGTGCTTGAGTCTGGAAAGCCGGAGGCTTTTGCCTTGGCGGTTAAGAATGCATTTCTTGCAAAAGAAGAATATTTCGATGCCGCATTTGATGTGATTGATAAGGAGTATGGCGGCGTAGCTGCCTATATCCACGACGGACTGAATATCCCTGAGGAGATGCTAGAGGATTTCCGGAGTAAAGTACTGAGCAGATACAAATATTTTGTTACAAATGCTGAGAGGGAAAAAAGTCTTGATATAGGTAAAACCTGCTATTTTGAATTTCAAAAGGGATATTTTCATGATGAGTTTTGGGCAGATGATTCGTTGATGCTACACATTGATTACGTGGATGGCTTGGGACTTCATGCATGTTTTCGTGATGTATTGTCGGGATATGACTACGACGATATTACTAATGTTGATAAAAGGAGTTGGAAGAAGATTCTTGATTACGGAATGAATGCAGGGGGAGGACTTAAAGAATGCTTATTGGAGCTTGAGAGCTGGGTAGATGAGTGTTTTAAGGAGAATGATTATTTTTCTATTATTGGGATGTGATTGAGTAGAATTTGCATGCTGTGAAAAACTAATCTTATGAAAATCAGAGAGCTGGTTTTGAGTTTAAGATTGAAGGGAGTAGCTGATGCACCAGTGTATGGAGGTAGGCTGTTTATATATACAGGCAGTCTGTTTGTTTATGATTGTGAAGTTATATCGAAATGGATTGATAAAATAAAAGCATTTTAAAATATGCGCACATAATGCATATTAATATCTTATGCGTTATATATGCATACTTGGCAATTATGCGAGATTGATGCATAATTACGCTAGGAGGATGATAATGTATGAAATATATGGCGATTATAGGAGATATAAAAGAATCAAAAAAGATTGAGAAGCGAAGTATCATGCAAAAAAAGTTGAATAAGATTTTGGGCGAGGTTAATGAATTATATGCTTCTGATATATCAGCTAAGTTTATCATCACATTAGGGGATGAATTCCAAGGACTTCTGAATAAGGGCGAACATATTTTGGATATGATTCAGTATATTCAGAAAAAGATGTACCCTGTGAAAATTCGTTTTGGCATAGGGATAGGTGAAATCAGTACAGAGATATATCATGAAGCGGCAATTGGAGCCGATGGACCTGCTTACTATGCGGCAAGAGAGGTGCTGGAAAAAATAAGAAATCAAGAAAAAAAATAAAGAAACAAGCCGCAGATATTCAAGTAGCATTATATAATAATGATTGCTTGGAAATTGAGGAAATCAACATGATTATTTCGTTTATTAAAATAATAGAAGAGGGCTGGTCAGAGCAACAAAGATGTACCATTTGGGATATGGCACAAAATGGAGGGAGTCAGAAAGAATGCGCTAATCGTATGGGAACAACCCAGTCAACAGTTGCAAGGAGGCTTGCGGACGGTAGCTATATCACTTATGAGCGTGCAAAGAATATTGTTAATGATGCATTGAAGCACATAGGAGAAGTTGGGTATGGTTATTAAGTATTTATTGATTCTTTCAAAGGATCAATATTGCCGAATATTCATTTTGTAGGGGACTGAGCATTGGTGTTTTGTGGTTGTTGTGAGGCTTGGAGAATGTGTATGAAATTATTATTTATCTGTAGTCAAAATCGAAGAAGAAGTTTGACTGCGGAAAAAATCTTTCAGGGCTATATTGGATGTGAAGCGCGTTCTGCGGGAACAGAATCGAATTCAAGAGTTAAGGTCACTGCCGGAATGATCGGATGGGCAGATATCATTTTCTGTATGGAGAAGAAGCATGTGCGTAGAATAAGAGATAGGTATGCGGAAGAGGCAGACGGAAAGCAGATCGTATGTCTTAATATACCGGATGATTTCGAATATATGGATGAGGAGCTTATTGATATTTTGAGAGGTAGTGTAGAAGAATATATTAACTGACAGGGTAAGGAAATGGTGGAGAATATATGGGTGTTCGCAAGAAGGGCAGAAGAATAATAGTTTGTGATGATCAAGAATATGTATGGGATGTTGCACTTGATGACGAGAGTGCGTATTACATATTGAATATATGTTCAGAGGATAAAAGTCTGGTACTTTCATATCAATTTTTCTTTTGGTAACAAGAGCGCCTCTGCTATCGTGACTTTGATAATTGATATAGCAGGCGCAGTGCTTGGACTGTTTATAATGGCTAATCCCTTTGATATTCCGAATATGATCGTGCGTATTATAGGAGTTGTTCTTGTAGTAAATGCGGTATTGGCATTTTACAGTATGTCTCGTTTGCGGATGTAGTGAGATAAGTTTTATCTGTTGGAAATTGAGATGGACAATAATAAGTATGACAAGAAGAAAAAAGGATATCCCGAAAATATGGGATATCCTTTTCTATAGGTTTAGGCATAGATCTGACTGTTATTTGGTGGCGTCGACCTGAGTTCCCTTGAGGTCCTCCGGAAGAAGATTGGCTTTGTTGATCACACGTTCAAGCTGGCTCTTGACTTCGCTCTGAACCCTGTCTATCTCTGACATGCCGGCAGCAACAGAAACTGAGCTGTCGATTGCTTCCTCAAGTAATGCTTCCTGGTTCTTGCGGTTTTCTCTGGCTTTTGCAGTCTCATTTTCCTGCTCTTTGCGGGCTGCTCTTGCCTCTTCAATTTCCTCCTGCTGTGCCTCGTCTTTATCAGCCTTTTCTTTGGCTTTTGTCTTTTCTTCCTCAGCGGTTTCTTCAATATGTTCCAGGGCTTCATTCTGTAACATTCCAATAATGTCTTTTGTAGCGGCATCCATAATTCCTTCTGCCTGAGCTCTTGCCTCACCCACAGGACTGCTTTTTAATCTTTCCACATTGAGATCTTCAAGACCTAACTGTATACCCTTAGTCTGCATTTCAGAATTAATAATACGTTTGTTAAGTTCATCATTGATGGGAGCAAGTTCTCTTGCAAGAGACTGATATTCTGTAAGTCCCTTTGCCTCAATTGCATCAATACGTGCCTGCTCTTCCTCAGTGATCTTATCAAACGGGTTAGTTGAAGCACGCTTCTTATCCATAGCGATAAGAAAATCAACATCTTTCTTCTCGTCGCTGTCTGAAGTTACATTGCCGTCTTCCATAGCTTTTGTGAGACGAGCTTCGTTCTCCTTAAGTGTTTTGCGGTCATTTACAATACCATCGCCAAGTTCTTTGAGCTTATTTTGAAGCTCCGTAATACCTGCGTCGGTTGAGAGATCTTTGGAAAATGCACTTTTCACAATCTGGCTCGCCTGCCATCTTGCAGCATCACGGCGTTTCTCCATGGCACTTTTAGGAATATTAAGATTTCCTGCTTTGACCACTGCTTTGCCGTGTTGACTACTTGCCTTTGTGGCAGTATCCTTTGCTGGGTTAGCGCCTGCAAAGGTATACATTTCATTTCCTACATCCTTGTTAATTCTCATACACATTCCTCCTTGAATTGTATTTGTAAAGCAAAGTGGATTACGAATGTAATCAATTTAATTGTAACATATGGGGTGTGTAAGAGCAAGGAATTTTCACTACAAGAATATCCGGTAAAAGATATGTGGAACAAAATTGCTAAGAAGTGATTTGAATTGATCGGGAAAATGAAGTATAATGGTTTGGAATTTATATATTAATACGGAGGTGCACTATGGATATCAAGGCAAGTATTGAAAGTGTTGTTAATAAGGTAAAGAATGATCCAGAATTCACAAAGGAATTCCAGAGCAATCCTGAGAAGGCAGTTGAGAAGGTTCTTGGTGTGGATATTCCTGATGGAGCGGTAGATCAGGTGGTTGCAGGTGTTAAGGCTAAGGTTGCAGGCGATAAAGTCGGCGGTGCGGTTGATGCGATCAAGAAGATGTTCTAGAGTGTGGGGAAGCATATGAGAAATATTACTTTGGGGAAAACAGGAATAACCACTCCGCAGAATGCATTTGGTGCGCTGCCTATACAGAGGGTGGATACGGAAACGGCAGTTAAACTGTTACATAAGGCATATGATGGTGGAATGACCTTCTTTGATACTGCAAGAGCATATTCCGACAGTGAGGTAAAGATTGGGGAAGCATTTCATGATATGCGTGATAAGATATACATAGCTTCTAAGACTATGGCTAAGAATCCTGAGGATTTTGCTAAGGATCTGGATACCACTCTTAAGAATCTGAAGACGGATTATCTCGACATTTATCAATTTCACTGTGTAGGTCAGTGCTATCGTCCCGGAGATGGAACCGGTATGTATGAGGCTATGTTAAAGGCAAAGGAGGAAGGGAAGATTCGCCACATTGGAATAACTGCACACAAGATTGGAATTGCAGAAGAGATTGTGGAAAGCGGACTTTATGAGACCTTACAGTTTCCTTTTTCATACCTTGCTACGGATAGGGATATTGCTTTGGTTAATGCCTGTGTTGATGCAGGCATGGGATTTATTGCAATGAAAGGTCTTTCGGGAGGATTACTTAATAATTCAAGTGCGTGTATGGCATTTATGTGTCAGTATGATGTTCTGCCAATCTGGGGAATACAGCGTGAGGATGAGTTAGATGAGTGGTTGTCTTTCTTTGATGAGGATGTGATAATGACTCCTGAATTACAGGCTATAATAGATAAGGACAGGACAGAGCTTTTGGGAGATTTCTGCCGTGGGTGCGGCTATTGCATGCCTTGTGCTGTGGGGATTCAGATTAATCAGTGTGCAAGGATGGCACAGCTGATACGCAGAAGTCCGTCTGCTAATTGGTTGTCTGAGCAATGGCAGGCAGAGATGATGAAGATAGAAAAATGCATTAACTGTGGTGCGTGTATGAAACATTGTCCTTATGAGTTGAAGACTCCGGAGCTTCTAAGAAAGAATCTGGAGGATTATAAAAATATTCTGGCAGGGCGTGTGACAGTGTGAAATTCAACCCGTAAGAAAACAGGGAAAGTATTAGTGATTAGAATACTTTCCCTGTTTTTTTGTGTAGAAGAGACAGGAGAGAGACAGAGAACCGCCCACTGTTTTCCCTTTAAGACGAAAAATGTTCAAGTGAGGGTTGACATTTAACTGTGTCTATTGTATAGTAACAGCAATAACGGAGATGATAACACTATTATTTGAATCTGAATTTAGATAGAAACCATACAGAGAAATACATGTATATACAACGGAAAACAAACTAAGAGTAAGTTTGGGGTGATGTGATGAATATATTGATAGATCAGCTCTCCCAGACTCCCATATATGAGCAGATGGAGAATCAGATAAGACAGAGCATACTGTCGGGAGAACTGGAAGCTAACTATATGATGCCGTCAATCCGCAAGATGGCTAAGGAATTAAATGTAGGAATAATAACAGTTAAAAGAGCTTATGATGACCTGTGCAACGAGGGACTTCTTGTCAGTATTCAGGGACGAGGAGTGTTTGTGGCAAGTGTTGATACCGATAAGGAGAAGGAAGTGAGACGCGGGCAGCTTAGAGAGAGACTTAAGGAGCTTAAGGCGTTCTGTGATGCGTCAGATATAACTAAGGAGGAACTGATTAAGGAGCTTGAAAATATTTATATTAAGTAAACAGAACAGCACTAAGGTTTAAGTTACGCTCCCCATACCGGAAATGAGCCTATGAAGTGAATATTAACCATAGTCAAATATAGATCATTGTTGATAAAAAGTTAAGTATAGACAAGGAGAACGAAAATGGATAACGCAATTACAGTTAAGGATATGGATGTTAAGTTAAATGGTTTTGAATTAAAGGATATTAATCTTCAAGTGCCAAAGGGAGTAGTGGCAGGGCTTATAGGAAGGAACGGTGCCGGAAAGACAACATTTATCAATGCACTTACAGATGTGTATATACCGGCAGCGGGAAGCGTAATGTATGGAGATACAGAACTTGCAAAGGAGCCGGAGAAGGCCAAGGCAAAGATTGGTGTGGTATATGACAGCCTGTTCTATCCACCGGCTTATAAGGCAGAGAAGATTGCCAAGATTGTGGCACCATTTTACGAAGATTTTGATATGGATAAATGGAAATCCTATATGGAAAAATTCGGCCTTGATCCTAAGAAACAGGTGGGACAGTATTCAAAGGGTATGCAGATGAAGTTCATGTTATCGCTGGTATTTGCAAGAAATGCAGAAGTATTGATCTTAGACGAGCCGACGGCGGGCATGGACCCGGCAGCAAGGGCAGAGCTTATGGATATGATACAGGAATTTATGATGGAGAATGAGGAGCGGACAGTACTTTTTTCAACTCACATAACTAGCGACCTTGATAAGATTGCAGATTATGTTGTGCTTATGGAAAATGGTCGTGTGGTGCTTGTAGAGGAGAAGGATGAGTTGATGCTTCACTATGGTGTAGTGCAGGTTTCTAAGGACAAGATGACATCTGAGATTAAAGACAAAATTATAGGAGTTAAAGAAAAGGAATTCGGATATACCGGACTTACAAAGGACATAGCGTATTTTGAGGACAGAGAAGACGTTAAGGTAAGACGTGCAATTATTGAGGATCTGCTCATATATGAGGATGGAAAGGGTGAGGCTCAAAGTGCTGAGCTTAAGAGAAATCCTTATGTATAGAAATTTGTGAATAAACATTTTAGGGAGACAGAGAATGATCAGTCTGCCTGTCTCCTTTTGGAAGGTGAGGAATAGTAACTATGAAAAAATGTCTTAAATACATGAGTGAGTTTTGGGGACCGGATAAGTGGTTTCTTGTTATTGCATTTATATTACTGGCACTGTTTGAGAAGAACAGTTTTCTGATAGTGTGGATAACTTATGCAATTAACGCGATGTCGTTATCGATCTATGGAGTAGATACAGGATGGATATATAAAATGGGCGGCCATGATAAGCAGACATTTTCACTGCCGATATCAAGAAAGACTGTGTATGACACAAGAATGTGTTTTGTGGGATTGTTGTATCTTATAAATCTTATGCTTCCGATAATATCATTTGTTCTAAGGAGAATGGTTGTTAGTGTTCTTGACACAAATGGTGCGCCTGTCGTTGTTATCGACACAAAGTTTATGTGTGTAGGTTATCTATGTACGGTGGCGTTGTTTTTGTTCGGACACATAATATGCGGCCTGTGTATAAGAAAACCAATGCTGCAGGCTTTGTCTGGCTTACCGGCAATCATTGTGCTAATAATTGCTTTGGTCTTGGACTTTATGGATGTTTTGGAGTTTGTAAATGAGTATGTTGAATCATCAACAATTATCCATGTCTGTATGGGTGTTGTCTGCGCTGTTATGCTTGTGATTGACATTTATGTGTGGAAGCGAGAGCGAAAGATATTTATTGAAGGAAGTTCTAATGATAAATCTAATTTTAAAAAAAATAAACATGATGTTTCAAACCAAAAGAAGAAATTGCCCAAACCGTTATATGTATTAGTCGCTATCGGCGGTGTATTGGTTGTTGTGAGACTTATGCTGCCGGTTCTTGCAATAGGATTACTTGTGTTTGACGGGCTGACATCGAAGGTAGAGGTGCACGATAATGTCAATGATTATCTGAAATATCATTCCGGACCGCAGGCAGATGAGAGATATCAAAATAAATGGGATATGGACGAGACCATATGGCCTGAAGAGATTACTGCGGATATGATGGTAGAAGATTATAAGATGGTCTACTATGATCCCTGGGACAAACAGTTTCTGGGCTATCTGACAGTCAAGTATGATAAGGAGAATTACGAAAAGGAAGATAAACGGTTAAAGGATTATCAATCCACAGCATATCTTGGATATTATGGCGTGACGGGTTTTGAGGACTATGATCTGCTTGCAATGTATGCTGACTCCGAACAGGGTTTTGTCTAT
>CAMHMG010000100.1 GCA_946186175.1 uncultured Clostridia bacterium
CATAGGAGATTTTACAGGCTCTGATTCTAAAATTCGATTATGAAACAACCCTACTTATTGATTATTTGTACTTGAAATGGTATCGGATACTTGGTAAAATGAATTGTCATAATTGTGTAAGAACTAATATGGTTATGAATTATATGATTATATGTATAGGATGAGTGATATATAATGGATGAAGATAAAGTAGTTTTATGTGCATCCTCAAAATATGAGGAGAAATATTACCTTAATCCGCAGTTTGATAAACTGCCCGATGCAATTAAGGATGAACTCAAAGCAATGTGTGTGTTATTTACTGAGGATATAGGTGGAATCATCTCTCTTGAATTTGATGAAGAAGGAAGCCTTAGATTTGTTACCATGGCAGATGACAACGATATATTGTATGATGAGATTGGCTGTGCGCTTAAGATAAAGCAATATCAGCAGACGAAGCGTGAACTCATGGAGAGTCTTGAACTATTCTACAAGGTATTTATACTCGGGGAGGAACTATCGGCAGGATAATATGTACAGAGAAAAAGAAGAAAAAATAGAGTTTCGCAATTGCATATATTTTTTTGAAAGGATAATAAGATATGTTATTAGCATTAGATGTTGGAAATACTAATATTACTATAGGTTTATTTGATGGCGATAAGCTTCAGGGAACATTTCGCATGACGACTAAGATACCCCGAACTTCCGATGAATACGGTATTTTTTTCTATGACTTACTTCATAGTAGAGGTCTTAAGAGAGATATTGTTGATTCTGCCATTATGGCTTCGGTTGTGCCGGATGTCAACCACCATATAATCAATGGGCTGCTCAAGTATTTTAATGTCAATCCTATTTTGGTTGAACCGGGTATTAAGACAGGAATTAAGATTGCAATACCTAACCCCAAAGAAATGGGTGCTGACAGAATAGTTGATGCTGTTGCGGCATTTGAGTTATACGGAGGTCCTGTGTTAGTCATTGACTACGGAACGGCAACAACGCATGACCTTGTTTTAGAGGATGCAACACTAGTTGGAGGAGTAACGTCACCGGGTATAAGGATTGCTGCTAATGCTTTATGGCAGGATGCTGCTAAGCTTCCCAAAATTGAGATAATAAAGCCTGATAAGATACTTGGGAAAGATACGATTTCATCAATGCAGTCAGGTCTTGTGTACGGACATATAGGTCAGACAGAGTATATTATTCGTAAGGTTAAGGAAGAAGCGGGTCTTGACAAGATGACGGTTGTTGCAACCGGAGGACTTGGTAAGATAATCTATGACGAGACAGATAGCATACATCATTACGATCCGAATCTGACGCTTAAGGGATTGAATATTTTGTATCATAAACAGAAATAAAGTGATTAAAGGATAATTTAACCATGGATAATATTGATTTTTCTAACAAGTTAATCTTGGCTCCTATGGCAGGTATAACAGACCTGCCATTTCGTTTGTTGTGTAAGGAACAGGGGTGCGATATTTTGTATACGGAAATGGTAAGTGCAAAAGCTATTATGTACAAGAACCGTAATACAGGTCCGCTTATGCAGTACGAAAATGTTGAGCACCCTATAGGAATCCAGCTTTTTGGTTCTGAACCGGATATAATGGCAGATATGGCTTTGGTGGTTGAGGAAAAAGGTTTTGATTTCATCGATGTCAATATGGGATGTCCGGTTCCGAAGATTGTCAATAACGGAGAGGGCTCTGCACTTATGAAAAATCCTCGATTAGTTGGAGAGATCATTTCTGCAATGACAAAGAAAGTGCACGTTCCGGTAACGGTCAAGATAAGAAAGGGCTTTGATGCGGATAATGTAAATGCTGTAGAGATCGCAAAGATCATTGAAGATAGTGGTGGCGCTGCGGTTGCCGTCCATGGCAGACTTAGAAGTGATTATTATTCCGGCAAAGCCGATTGGGATATAATAAGAAGAGTTAAAGATGCAGTTTCTATTCCTGTTATAGGAAACGGAGATATACTCTCGCCTCAGGATGTGATCAATATGAGGGAACAGACCGGATGTGATGCCTTTATGATAGGACGGGGCGCAAAGGGGAATCCATTTATCTTTTCACAATTAAAAACATATTTTAGTGAGGGTTATCTGCCGGAAAGACCAAAGCTTTCTGAAATGGTTGATGTAATGCTTAGGCATGCAAAGATGATGGTTGATTATAAGGGTGAATTTTCCGGTATTCATGAGATGCGTAAGCATGTAGCATGGTACACAACAGGTTTTCCTAATTCCTCGAAATTGAGAGACCTGGTAAATCATGTTGAGAGCTATGAGGAACTTAAAGCGCTTTTGTTAACATGGAAAGAAAATGTATTTCATTAATATAAAACACTAATTATAAGTTTCCTGTTCGGGCGTTTTGAACGTTTAACTTATTAAGAATAATATGCTCCCAATTAAAATATACATATACTATCGCAGAGGAAGTATTATTTACGATAGTGAGGCTTGATAATGAAAAACAAGAAAAAAATCTATTATGTATATTTTATTACTAATAAGAAAAACAGTGTTATATCATCATATAGGAAAAAGAATTTTATTATCGAGGAAGATAGAAGTGGAGCAATTAATGGAATCAGAATAATAGTCAATCGGCATCTTATTTCATCGCTTAATGAAAAAAAGGATAAAAGATTTGAAAGAATAACACGTGAGTATGACATCTCTGATGCTGTGATTATTGCAGATAAATACCTGGCTGACAAACTGGAGATAGCCGATATTTTGTTTATGGCCAGAAAGAAAGAGTTTATTAATAATTGCGATTTTATAACTGCGACAATAAATAAAAGATCTCATAGATCAGATTCGGCTGTGATTGTAATAGGCAGCGGGAGATGGAATGTTAAGGATATCTATTCGATTTTAACTGTAGTCAGAAATTATTATAAGACAATAGATGTTGTGATGGAGTACCAGATGAGCGGAATAACCGGGCTTGCAGAACTTGTTTATAATGAATGGGGAATTGTATTGAATCTATATCCTATTAAAAGCTATCCGTGTATACGGAAGGATTATGCTGTCTTTTTGATCAAAAGATGGAGAGATTATTTGAAGAAAAAAGTTCCGTTTGAAACAGCATATGTTGTAACTGATGATGATTCCTTTGTGGAAGATCATGATCATTTCTTTGAGCGGAATGGCACAATGTATATGGGTTTAAAATATGTATCTGATGGAAACGTAGAAGATACATTGTGTACACAGATGACTTGGCAAAAACCCTTGCTCTGTGAAAAGTTTCATGTTTCTGTCATTGATATTTGTGAGCTCAAATGATACAATGACATTATGTATGCATAGAAGGTATTTTGGAGGTGTCACATATGATATATGTTAAGACTGAGGATTTGAAGATCGGTATGCGTCTGGCAAGACCAATTTACAATAAACGAGGAGTTTTGCTATATGGTCGTGATGATCGCCTTACCAAGCAGGGCATAGAGAGTGTTAATAATTTCGGATTGATAGGTTTGTATATTCTTGAACCCGCAGAACCTCTTCCACCCATGTCTGAAGAGGAGATGGAATTTGAAAGATTTCAGACTATGGCGGTGTTTAGCATAAAAGAATCTCTTGATTCAATAATGAGTGGGAAAGAACCCAAACAGCTGATGAACCAGGTCGATGAACTTATTAGAAGATATGGAAGACTTAATCATAAGATACATTTCAATCAGAATCTTAGAAGTCCGGAAGACTATATATACAAGCATTCGTTGAATGTCGCTATTTTAGCGTCTCTGATAGCTCACAGAGCAAAGTTTGATATTATGGCGCAGACAGAGATTGTTGTTGCTGCTATATTACATGATCTGGGAAAGCTGTCTGTAAGATCTGAGCTTAGAAGTAAGACGGAAGGTCTCGATGAAGAAGAGATGGGTGAAGTTGCCAGAGCAGTAATTACCGGAATTGATAAGATATCTAATTCATTTAATCTGCCTGTAGGAGTTAAGGGAGTTTTGATGCAGTTGTGTCAGGTTCAATACCTTCCTGAGAATGCACCGAAGAAGCTACTTCCTGCGGTTCAGGCCTTGCTTGTAGCAAATGCATATGATGAATATACTGCAATGCAGATCGATATGGAGCCGCATACTGAGGTTGATGCTGTAAGAATGCTTCAGGGCGATCCGGATAAGTATAATCCGGAGATGGTAAGCCATCTTCTTAATAGTGTGCAGATATTATATCCTGGTGTCTGCGTTGAATTGACTAATCATGATAAAGGATTGGTGCTTACAGAGAATGACAGAGATATATTGCGACCGATGGTGCTTAGCTTCTCGAAGAATGAGATACTTAATCTTAACAGTGATAGTGTATTCTCCGGGATTCAGATAGCTAATATTATGAAGACAATGGATAATCGTATCAAGATTGATCCGGAAAGACTTAAAGAATATATGTGAAAACATAGAGTTTATATACGACATAAAAAGAGCAGACGTTTGGTCTGCTCTTTTTATGTCGCCGGTTGGCTCATAATTTCTCAAGCTCTGTCGTAGTAATATTGGATAACATCACGTCGTTTGATTATACCTATAAAACAATCACAATCATCTACAACAGGAACAAAATTCTGCTGCATAATCTTATTGAGAAGGTCTTCCATGTTGGAACTGGCATTGACAGGCGCGTAATCATTTCTCCTTGGAACAGCTTCTAAAGGAAGCTCTTCTAACTTTTCGTCTTTCATGTCAAGATTACTGTGCAAAAGATACCACAGCATATCTCCTTCTGTTACAGTTCCGGTATATGCTCCTTCATCACTTAACACAGGTATGGAGGAATATTTGTGTTGCTCCATTCGGTTAAGTGCCTGCCTCAAGGAATCATTGCGCCTGACATATGCAACCTCTGCCTTGGGCGTAAGAAAAAATAGTATGTTGATTGTTTTCACCTCCCTTTTGACTAATTATCGTTCCTAAAATAACGCTAGTAATAGTATATAATACTTTTGGGATAAAAACAATCAAAAGGTTATAAAAATATGGTTGTATTTAAAAAATATGTTTGTTATTATATAGATTAATAAATATAGTGTTTCAAGTACATGAAAACACAAGATGATGATTATACCTGATGCGAGATGAATATGTCAGCAGAGCTGATGCGCATTTCGCAGCAAGACTTACGAGAGAGCCTTGAAGTTAAATACATATAGGAAAGGACTGACGAGACAATGCAGGATAGCGTATTTGATGAAAATGTCGATTATCTGTATCAGGTTCAGACAGATCTTGAAGCTGTCGAACAGTTGAAAAAGGAGATGGCAGAATACCGTATCCAGGAGAAGAACCTGAAGAAGAGTATCGCATCTGAGGAGAAATCAATTCAGGACGAGATAGCTCAGACAATAAAAAGACGGAAGAATGAAATAGAGAAAGTATATGATGATCAGTTAGATGCCAACAAGGCTAAGACCCGAACGGTCTGGAATAAGCGTGATAAAGTGAAATCCAAGAGGATAGGAGAAAGAGTTTCTTATGAGACTTCTGAGCTTGCTGAAGAAAACAGACAACTGCAGGTTGAAATGAGGACTTTATTTAAAGCAAAACATTTGCCGTCATTTTCAAGATCGGGCTTTTTTTATGCGCTGTTCATGACCAAAAGAATATGGGAGTATCCGGTACTTATCCTTTCAGTGATAATCGCGTATGCAGGGTTACCATTTATTACATATATTCTTTGTAAGTATTCGTTATTTAAGAACAAACCTGATCAGCTCGCACTTGGATGCACCTTTATTGTCTCTCTGGTCTTGTTCGTGATCACCATGATATATGTGCTTATTCTTAATAAGATCAAGATCAAGCATTACGATACTTTATTAGATGGAAGGCATATAAGAGATGAGATTGCCGCAAACAAGAGGCAGATGAAGGCTATTCGTAATAAGATCAATAAGGACAAGGATGACAGTCAGTATGGTCTTGATAAATATGATGATAAGCTTACAGAGTTAGAGAACGAGCTTTCAGCTATAAGTGCAGAGAAACAGGAAGCGATGACTGTTTTTGAAAATGAGACCAAGCAGGTACTTACAAATGAGATCAATGACAGGAGATTGGGTCATCTTGAGGACATGAAATCAAGACTTGATGCGCTCGAGGAGAGTATGTCAGTTTTGGATGAAGATATACAGAACTCGCTGCTTGGGGTTGCCAATAATTATGGAGCGATTCTGGGCAAAGAATTCTGTACTCCTGATAAGGTAGCTGACCTGATTTCTCTAATGGAGGATGGGACTGCGGAGACGGTATCCGAAGCAATCGCTGCCTACAGAGGTGCGGGAAGATAACAATGACAGATTGCGTTTCCTATACAGTTAGCAAGGGTCATGACGGTGTGAAGTCTTGTGCTTTGTAACACAATTGAATTAGGAAAACCGGCAACGTTTACTATGCCTGTGATGGAAAGATTTCCTATCGCAGGCAGTTTTTTATTAACGCCTTTTCCAGGTTTTAACGGAGTACTGCTTACGGTAGCGTAACCGATATGTTCAGGAATTCCCAAAGATGCGTCAATTGCAATGATAAATGGTTCGTTGTAAAGCTCGTATATTGTTTCGACAGTACTTTCCAAGTTCATTGCATGCACAGGGCACTCCAAAGTGCCAAAGACTGCAATATTTGGCAAAGCGTTTTTGAGCTGAGCTCCAACTAAAGGGCCCAAACAATCACCGGTCGCTCTGTCAGAACCTATACATAAAATTACAATATTATCTATGGTTACATTTTCTTTTTTCAGAACTTTCTCTATTGTACTACCAAGTCTTAAATCCGCATCTGTCTCGAATGCATTGCAGTAAACAGGTCTCATGTCTATCACCTCACCTATTCTATTTTATGAAAAGTATTTCCTTATTGAGCCTGTTTTAAACAAATTATGTCTGTCGTTTTTTAGAAATATTTCTCACAATATTACGCATTTTGCGGACATTATGAAGTTTTTACGGACAAGGTTAGACATGATAAGTGTTTTTTTCGTGCTATCTTATGAAAAGCATAAATGCTGTGGAAAGGAATGGATGTCATGATCGAGATAGTATATGATAAGGACAAGGACACAAAAGATGACATTTTTTCGGGTATTGCACTTCCTAAAAATATAAGGCAGATCGGCACACCGGCCGGTAACAGACGTATTTATATTGAGGATTATGTTGTGACATATTTGACGGGACTGGCTGATCCGAATTCTTCTTATGCAAGGGGAGCTATACTTGTGGGAGAGTGCAAAAAGAGTGAATTAGGTGAAGCAATATTTATAAGTGGTGCACTTGCTGCTCAGAATCTGGAGTTGGATTTAGAGGAATCTACTTTTAACGATGAGACCTGGGGAGAAATATACAAAGAAGTGAAAACTTATTTTCCGGAGCTCTCTGTTGTGGGCTGGTTCCTATCCCGTATGGGTTTTTCGACTGATGTTAATGATATGATATTAAAGCTTCATGTTGATAATTTCTCAGGTGATGATAAAGTACTATATATTATGGATTCGTTGGAAAAAGAAGATGCATTTTATATGATTGAAAATAACTATTTGTGCAGACAAAGTGGATATTATATATATTATGCACGTAATGAGGCTATGCAAAATTATATGATATTATCAAGAGGAAATGATATGGCTAACAAGGAAGACGAGGATTATCAGGATGAAATAATAATGAAAAATTATCGTCGTATTATGGAAGAGAGAGGACGTGCAGCTAAGATAGAACGGATGAACCGTGGACTATATGCATTGTGTTCTTTGCTTGCAATCTCTGTATTAGGGCTGGGTGTAGCGGTATTTTCTAATTATAAAATGTTGGGGAAGATGGAGAATTATATCGCCGATAAAAGCATGGTGAAACTTGATTTGGAAGAAAATAAGAAAGAAGTGGCTGCAATGGCACGGGTAGAACAGAAGAACGAAGTGCCTACTGTGGCCGGATTAGAACAGAAAAAAGAGATTCCAACTGAGCAACAGGTTAATAAGATGAAAAAATCTGTTGAGGAACTTCCTGAATACTATACTGTGCAGAATGGCGATACCTTATCTTCAATTAGTTTTAAAATGTATAGCTCGGTGGGACATGTATCTGAATTAATGGAAGCTAATGGTTTAAATGAGGATGATCAGATTCATGAGGGCGATAAGATTAAGATACCGACATTAAAATAACCGGTTTGCAAATAAAGGCTAGTACCTTTTTGCAAATTGTGATATATTATACAAGGATGTATATATCAACTAAGGAAAAGGTCAATAAAATGAAGAATAATAACGAGAAAAACGGGAAAAACAGTTTTTTGAAATATTTGATGATACGCAGCAACAATAATACGGAGCCAATAGATGATGATGAATATGATGAGGAAGATAAGGGGGAACAAAGAATAGATTTTTCTTCACTTATTCGTGTGCTTTTATTGTGCCTGATCGTGGGTGGCGGTGCATTTATTCTGCACTATCTGACTCAGAGAAATTTTAACGGATATGAGGTCGTTGAAAAAACTAATGTCAAGAACAGCGCTGCGTTAGACTATGCTGCATATCAGAATTCGTTGTTGAAATATAGTAAGGATGGAGCTACATATGTTGATGAAAAAGGTGAGGCGGTTTGGAATGAGACCTTTGCGATGAAAATGCCGTCTGCTGATGTTTGCGGTAAATATGTAGCAATTGCTGATCTTAATGGAAATGATGTTTACATTTTTGATGAGCAAGGCAAGGTTAGTAATACTGCGATGCCATATAACATATGTGATGTCTCTGTTGCATCACAGGGTGAGTTTGCTGTTATATTGGAAGGTGACAAGGTCAATTATATCAACATTTACGATAAGAATGGTGATCAGATATCAGAGATACAGACAACGATCAACCAAAGTGGTTATCCTATGGATGTGGATCTTTCGAATGACGGTGAGAAACTGTTTTCCTCATATCTATACATTGATGGAGCGAATATCAAGAATGGTTTGGCAGCATATAATTTTGGACCGGTTGGTATCAATGAGAATGCCGATCGTCTGATGGGCGGCTATCAATTAGAAGATACAATTGTACCCAAGATCGAATTTATGGATAATAATACTATCTGCGCATTTGGAGACAACCAGATAATCATTTATTCTATGAAAGAGAAGCCGAGCGAGAAGGCGAGAATTCCTTTTAAAGAGGAGATTAACAGTGTATTCTTTAATCAACAGTATATTGGTGTTGTAGTAGAGAATAATTCTACTGATGATGAAGGCGAGAAAAGAGCACCATTTCTCATGGAATTATATAATACAAACGGACGTAAGGTGATGAGCCAGAAGATTGATTTCAATTATGAAAATGTCAGGATGACGGACAAGGAGATATTATTTGCAGGTGGTAATCAGTGTCGGATATATAATATTAAGGGTGGCCTCAAATTTGACTATACATTTACAAAGAATGTGATTGATATTATTCCTACAGGATACAGTCGAAGATATATTGTATTGTATGATAATGATTCGGAGATAATACGACTTAAACATGTCGGAGAAAAGGAAATGCAATGAATGAAGTATGTTTGATCATCGGATTGGTATTTTTAATTAATGTAATTATTGGATGGGCACGCGGTTTTTTCCGGGTGCTTATTTCTGTAGCAGGTGCAATTGCCGGTATATTGATAGGATTATATTTTGCGCCTACGATAAGCGGATATCTTAAAGAGAATACAGACACTGATGAAAAGCTGGCGGTGTATGTTTCGGAAAAACTTGATTTTTCAGATGATTCCGAAGAGACATCGAAAGGAGTTCAGGTTAATTTGATACAGGGACTACCATTACCTGATATAATGAAAGATAACATATTAAATAATAATAATGTTGAGACTTATGATGTGCTTGAAGCGATGGGAGTATATGATTATATTTCTAAATCAATTGCGGTTGTTATTCTTAATGGAGCGGTATTCCTTGTATTGGCGTTGATATGTATTGTCATTTTTAAGTTCTTGAGTCTTCTGGCAAAGGGAATTAAAAAAATACCAATTATCAAATCTGTTGATAGAATCGGAGGAGGATTGTTAGGTGCAATTCAGGGTCTGATAGAAATATGGGTGTTTTTCCTGGCGTTATCAATTACGAGTACAATACCTGCAAGTCAAAATATTATTCAACAGATATGTGAGTCAAATATACTGAAATTGTTGTATGAAAATAATATACTACTAGATATTGTAGGAGATCTGAACAAAATAATATTTTGAAAAAAACATATAATTTTTTTGCAAAAAAGGTGTTGACTTATGAATTGTACTGTGATAATATAGTCTTCGCTGCGGTGAGGAAAACACCTCTTAAACATACCGCAAAGGCTTGATTTATATAGAGATACAATACATATAGTCAAGCACATGAACCATAAAAAATGAATGATGATTAAACAACGAAACAACCCTGAAAATTTTCGAGAAGCAATGAGACGTGCGACAACGAATAAGCAAAGCCGATGACTGCTTGCAGGTAATCGGGTTTGGTTATGAGGTGTCATAGGGCGAATGCCCGCGAACGAGAATTGCATAGCAATTCGAGTGTCACGTCTAAGCGAACAAATTTTTCAAAAATGGTAAATTACGGGATTGATTTTAGCCAGCGATGGCGGATGAGATCTTGGGATTATAACTTTTTAATATGAGAGTTTGATCCTGGCTCAGGAT
>CAMHMG010000101.1 GCA_946186175.1 uncultured Clostridia bacterium
AAAATATTTGGCAATAAACAGGCCCAAAATTATTGATAAAATGATATATTTTATTTGGAATTTTGATAGAAATATAGATAAAATGATATATTTTACGATACGACAGGCGTACCGGAAGGTGCGATAGCAACATGCCTGTCGTGTATCTATGAAGAAAAACTTAAATGATTAACTTTCATTGTAAACAGAACAGCACTAAGGTTTAAGTTTCGCTCCTTTAGGAGCTTACTTCACCAAGTGCATCATGTATACATGAAAGTAACACTCATCTTCGCCCTCCTGGCTTAATTCGTTAACTTTCATTGTAAAAAGCTGCGGATCATCACGATCCGCAGCTTTTTTGTAATACCTAATCTTCTTTAACAACATATTTATCGAGCTTCTCTACAACATCATTCAGGCTATAAGGCTTTGCTATATAATCATCTAATTGAGCTTCAAGTATTCTCTCCTTATCTCCAAACATAGCCCTTGCCGTAACGGCTATAATAGGCAGACGTTTTCTGCCATCCCTTATCTCAATATCCCTGATCTGTTGTGTGGCTGCAAGACCATCCATAACAGGCATCTGAACATCAAATAATGCAGCCTTGTATTCTTTCTGCTTAAACAGTTCAACTGCCTTCTCACCATTCTCAGCAATATCGTAGGAATATCCTGCCATACCAAGAAGCTTACCGATAACCTGCTGATTTACAGGCTCATCTTCCGCAACAAGGATTCTCGCTCTTGAATGTCCGGCTGCCAATGAATATACAGCAGGTTCATTTTCCTTCTTAGCCTTTGCAGCCGCTTCAGGTGTAATCTCGGCAGGCTTAATAATCTTAAGCGGTATCTCCACAATAAATGTTGATCCAACGAACTCCTTACTCTGTACAGTGATATTACCACCCATCAATTCTACTATCTGTTTGGTAATTACCAGACCAAGACCCGAGCCGCCATATTTACGGGTATCTGATGCATCTACCTGTGAAAATCTGATAAATAATTTATTTCTGTTAGCTTCAGAGATACCTATACCTGAATCAACTACCGCAATACGAAGTATTATCTTGTCAAGCAGGTCGTCTATACATGCAACCTTAACTCTTACCCCGCCATCACTTGTGAACTTAATAGCATTCGATAACAGGCAGTTCAAAACCTGTTGGATACGCTGATTATCGCCTCTTACCATCTTAGGCACATCACCAGCAAAGCTGCATTCAAGTGATAATCCTTTGTCCTGCGCAATAGGAATCTGTGCAGCAATGGTCTCCTCAATCGACGCCTTAACATCAAAATCTTCCTCTCGAAGATTGTACTTACCGGCTTCAAGCTTAGAAATATCCAAAATATCATTTATCAAACGAAGAAGGGTATCCGCACAATTTTTAGCTGTGGTCAAATTATCTCTGTGGTCAGCCTGAAGATCTTCAGACAATAGTGTAAGCTGGAGCATTCCAAGTATTCCGTTAATAGGAGTACGGATCTCATGAGACATATTTGCGAGAAACTCTGATTGTGTCTTATATGCGGCATTGGCATCCTGAATTGCCTTAGAAAGTTTATTCTCTGTTTCTTTCTGCTCAGTAATATCTATAACGACCATGTTAATGTAGTCAGCCTCGGATTTATACATAACCGTATTAAATACCTTGTTAAGCTTCTCCATGGTGATCTCAACAGCGAGCAGCTCACCCTGTTTTGTACCCGAATTATTATATGCTTCAAACCATGTATTAATATCCTGAAGCACCTCAACTCTGCTTTCAGATATAATCTTATCATAATAATCCGATATATCGAGATCAAACAGTCTTCCAAAGGTTTCATTGGCATCAGATATCTTATAGCCCATATTTCTTCCGCTTACGGGATCACGTAGAATCTTTGCCTGAGCAAATCCCACCGGCAGATTAAGAAATAACTTCTTGTACTTGTCACTATTCTCTGCCGATTCCTTTTCCGCATCAAGGAGAATTTTGAGAATGACAACTGCCATTGCAAGTCCAAGTACTATTATGGACAACAACAGACCAACCAGCGCACTCTTGCCCTCAATTCCTTTAAGCTTACTGGTTGCAACAACTACTCCAATAACCGAAACAACAATCTGTGCCGTCGCCAATACTACATAAATCACCCGTGCTTTAATTTTTTCACTATTAGTCTGCATCCATCAACCCCCCCCGTTCTCTCAGAATGTTTGCGCCAGCTCCTTCAAATACGCCTGCAGCTTATCCTTAAGCTCTTCACGTTCCAATGCGTATTCAATCGTGGCTTTAATAAATCCGAACTTGTCTCCAACATCATATCGTATTCCCTCAAAATCATATGCATATACCGATTGACTGATCATTAAATTCTTAATGGCGTCTGTAAGCTGAATCTCTCCTCCGGCTCCCGGCTTCTGTGTTTCCAAATAATCAAAAATCTCCGGTGTCAGCACATACCTTCCAAGCACCGCCATATTACTGGGTGCAGCCTCCATCTTAGGCTTCTCTACCATAGATCTTAATTTCACCTGTCTATTTTCAACAGATTCGCCCTTCTCCGGCTCTACAATTCCATACTTGCTAACATCCTCATCCGGAACAGTCTGAACTCCAACAACTGAGGCCTGAACTTTATTATATACATCTATAAGTTGCTTAAGTGCCGGTGCCCCATCACCATTTTCGACTACATCATCGCCCAATAAAACCGCAAACGGTTCTTCACCAATAAATGATTTTGCACAGAGAATAGCATGTCCCAAACCCTTTGGCTCCTTCTGTCTGACATAGTAGATATTGGCCATCTCAGCAATATCACATATCATATTATACTCCTCTTGTTTATTAGATTCAAGCAATCTGTTCTCAAGCTCATATGACCTGTCAAAATGATTCTCCATACAGTGTTTGTTAGAGTTGGTTATAATCAAAATCTCTTCGATTCCACTTGCGACCGCTTCTTTCACAATATACTGGATCGTGGGAATGTCTACTAACGGCAGCATTTCCTTAGGTATTGCTTTTGTCGCAGGCAAAAATCTCGTTCCCAGTCCCGCTGCAGGTATCACCGCTTTACGTACATTTCTTTTCTTCATTTATTATTCCTCCTTAGATTTACTTAAAGCCGTACATTATCATGATATCACGTCTACTGCCGTCTCCGTGTTATTATTGGCATCCAAAGCTTCATTAACCTTCTCAGAATTTCCAGACTCAATATATATTAATATCAAAAATAGTATTATACCACTCAGTGTAATTATCAATCCTTCTTTTATCCCCGGACTGCAATATACAAGCCTAATCTCATGCTCACCTTCCGGAAGCTCTGCCCCCAAAAATGCATCTAACAGGATATATGTCTCTACCTCTTCGCCGTCACAATATATCTTCCATCCATCATCATACGGTATTGATGTCATAAACATCTCATTTTTCCCTGAAGTAATCTTGCCGGTGATCTTAGTATCCGACACAGACTCAACCTTCATTCCACGTTCATTTAGTGAATTATAGAATGCATCGAATTGATACTCCAGATATTTCATAGGATAACAATACAATTCACCTGACAGATCCTCTTCTTCGTTAAGCTCAAACTGAATATCGACCATCTGTCCCGCTTTCATATCGCCTATATGGAAAATCTGTCCCTGATACCTGTCGAAAGCAACCTCTTTGCCATCTATAAGGAGAGCAATCTTGTGTACATTGCTTCCTCGACAGCTCATATACAGATCCATATCTTCAGGCACCGTATATATCATATCGCCGCGCGCGCTGCCATTAGCATTCTTATACGTTGCATTATTGTCATCAACAAGTGTGATATCCATATTGGTTCCGTACACATTTACATTCATATCATCGAGAATTGACACAAATATCGGTTCAACACCCGTAAGAGCTCCGCATAATTCATTCTGTACGGTAAATGGTCCATTGTCCAGAGTATCAAAATCAAGGATCTCATCATTAACCATATATCCGATAGGTAACGTATAAGCATTGTCATATACCGATATAACCTCCTGCCCTGAAGGCTCTGAATCCAAAAGATGCATATGCGTATCGACATTAACGAAGTCATTCTTTCTTGTATATACACGCTCTACGCCAAAAAGTGCATTAGTAACCGGTGTTGCTCCATAATAAAGATATTCATTCGCTCCGGTATAAAACCCGAGATCTCCCATAGCTTCCACCATCTCACCTCTTACCGTCGAACCGAATATCCCCACACTTCTCAAATTATACCAGGTGGCTTCATCCACGAAACGTGGCTGTAAAACATCAGACCGCGAAAATGTATCATATTTGTTCTCATTTCTCTCCTTTAAGGTCAAAACCGCATTAGTATCTCCGTAATAATAATCAGGCTCCGAGCTTCCATCCTGTGAAAAACCATAGAGTCCGTTTGCCGCCATTTCAAATATAGCTGCAAAAATAATAATATATATGAACAATCCTTTTTTCTTTAACTTATAGTATAAAACAAGCAGGATAAGATATAACGATAGTAATAACGCTGTAAGCTTATAAGTCTTATCTTCATATAATACTTCTGCATGATAATAGCAGAAGATCACGAACAACATAGAAAGAATGTATGCTATTAGCACCATATATACTTTAACTTTATCAAGCTTTCTGTATACTTCATAACCCATAAGTATCAAAATGAAAACATACAGAAATACAAATCTGTTAGGTATTCCGTACTGGTTATGAAAACCGTGCCAGATATAGTTAAGCAATTCATTGTTGCAGCTCACTATCAAAAATACCAGGAGAACCAGATATTTGACCTTTCTAAGTCTTGAGAATTCCGGCATCAGAAAGAACATTATCGCAAACAATATGGTTATTATTCCGCAATACAGATTGGTTCCCGCATCGCCAATCTGATTGGTAAGTACTTCGGAACAAAATAAATGTGACCTTAATGTATCAGCAAAAGTACCGTAAAAATTCCATTCAGGTAACTCAAACTCTGCTGAAGCAGTAGTCATAATTCCTTTGTATGCAGGTAGTAATACAACTGCGCTCATAGCTGCCGTTATCAGCGAGGCGACCGCAAACCGAACGCCTTTGAAAAAGAAATCCGAAATACTCTTGAACCTGTATGTAAAGAACCATAGCACCAAAAACATACAAATCATAAAGCTTATATAATAATTACAAATAAACGAATATAACAGTGACAGCACATACATACGGCTGTCATTTTTCTTTATCAGCTTATCCATTCCAAGAATAATGATCGGAAAAATGAATATACAGTCAAGCCACATGAGATTCCAATAATAACCCACCACATAGCTTGAAAACGCATATAACAATGAGAACGGTATAACTCCCGGTGTGATCTCCTTCTCCTTGCCGCGATGAATTAGAAAGTACGCAAACGTAAGCGCCGTAAGTATTATCTTTGCACTTATAATAATATTTAACGCCATCGGAAGATGACTCTTTGCACAAAGTATTATTATCAGATTAAATGGACTTGATAGATAATATGACCACAATGATATAAAATTATTGCCCATTCCGACATCAAAGGTATATTGAAAATCCGATAAATTCTTAAGTTTTTCCTGATATTCTGAGAAAAACGGAAGATACTGATGTACACCGTCAACGACCACAAGACACTTCCCGCCAAATGGTCCAACATCACCGATCATCCATGCTCCCAACATCATAAAAAATGCGATGACAAAAATGAACACATATACATATTTGTCATACCACCAGACTTTTATTCTGTTTTCCTTCTTATGAGATTCCTTCATCTCAATATCATCTGTACTTATTGCCTGCGAGTCACTCATTTTTAAATCCTATCTTATATATTTAATATTCGGTTCTGTTTACCAAGAAAGTCCAAGAATCATTCCAACATTTTCAATCCATCATAGACAATACCTTGTCGTATTCAAGACTTCCGCCGAACAGATCAAGAGCACTTCCGATAGTCACATTGACACGACTTTTACCTAGCCTTCTTATGATATCAATATCCTCATAACTCCCGACACCGCCTGCATAGGTTATCGGTATATCAACACAACCGGCAAGCAGTGATACCAGCTCCTTTTCAACACCTGAGGCTTTTCCCTCAACATCCACCGCGTGAACAAGAAACTCATCAGCGTAAGAAGACAGCTTTTCAAGCAGTTCTTTGGTGAGTGGTTCATCGGTAAATTTCTGCCATCTGTCTGTTACTATGTAATATGGAGCATCTGCTATTCTATGTTCTCCATTATAATGCTCTTCATCGTTATATTTTTCACTATTATTCTTCTCATCTTCATCAATAACACAGCCTAAGTTATTCCCGCCTACCGGCTTTCTCCTGCAGGACAGATCAAGTACAAGATGCTTCCTACCCACTGCTTCCACAAGCTCGTTTAACCTGTCATAGTCAATCTTCCCATCACGGAACACATACGAAGTCACGATAACATGTGAAGCTCCCATCTCAATAAATTGCTTTGCATTGTCAGAATTTACGCCTCCACCAATCTGAAGGCCATCAGGATATTCTGAAAGTGCAAGACATGCCTGCTCCATATCAGCATCATATTCCGGTGTGCCTGCCTTATTAAGCAGAATTATATGTCCGCCAACAATTCCGCTTTTCTTGTATAAATGCGCATAGAATGCCGCATCCTGCTCTGATACATAATTTTCCAAAGCAGAACTGCCGGCATCCTTTAATGACCCACCTACTATCTGTTTAACTTTTCCGTTGTGTATATCAATACATGGTCGAAACTGCATGTTTATATCCTTATATTATGAGAATCACTTCGTGCATCTCATAACGCTCAAAAAACTATGTTTTATTGCTATCTTAGCGGGTGAAAGTATAGTCTTCGCTTCTCTTGACATTCCTTTCCTTCCGGTTTGACTTAATCATCTGCTACTTGTGCACATTAACAGCACATATTTAAATGAATAATACCACGTTTCACCTTTAAATACAATAAAATATCCGTGTTCAATATTACAAGTATTCATTTATTACATCCGCCACAGTTCTTTGATATCCTGTGTCCCTTCGATCTGCCGTAATGATTCCCGGCACACGGATTATTCTTGTTAAGCTCTGTCTCAACCGTACACATTCTGTGTTCTAACTTTATAATAATCGGATGTCTCTGTTCAAAATCATATTTTATGCCGGCAAGCTTACAGCGTATACACATTATAAGCACCTCCTGCATTAATTCTCAATAATAACGTATCGTACAATAAGCATTTTCGTACGCATCTTGCAGTAAAGCAAGGTGCTACCCGAACAGTTATATAATAACAGTATATTCAAGAAGGTGCATTAATGTGTTAATTTCCTGTTAGTCATTCGTTTTTTGCATAATATCCATCCTGCATATAGGATTACCCTTCTCAACAAACTTAGTCTCATACTCCGTCATTATATTACCCTCTACATACTCGGAATTATGCAGATCAAAGGTGTGGTTAAGAAGCTTCCAGTTATCCGCCTCATCTACCTGCTCAAGCGAGAAATCAAACAGATCACGGTTATCAGTCTTGAATATAACATGTCCATCTTTTTTGAGAATCTTTTCGTATCTTTCCAGAAACTGCACTGAGGTAAGTCTTCTCTTAGCGTGTCTGTCCTTAGGCCATGGATCTGAAAAGTTAAGGTATATTCCTGAAACTTCATCCTTATCAAACACATCGGCAATATATTCCGCTTCCATTCTTATGAAGTAAAGGTTAGGAAGCTGTTCCTCGTCCTGCTTCTCAAGTGCACGAACAAGTACAGAAGAATACTTCTCGATTCCCACATAGTTCTTATCAGGATTTCTTTTTGCCAGCTCCATGATGAACTGTCCTTTTCCCATTCCTATCTCAATATATATTGGGTTATCATTTCCGAATATCTCGTTCCATTTACCTTTTTTACTTGTCTCATCCTTTATCGTATATGGACTCTCCGCTATCACATCGCGTGAGCCCGGTACATTTCTAAGTCTCATTATTTATCCTCTCTCTCTTTCACATACAATAGGCAATTGCAAAACTCTAAGAAGAAAATATAGAGTTTCACAATTACCTATTTCACATACAAAATAATATACCACACAAACACAATACTTACAAATAGAAACACCACCTGACCAAAGTGTTATAGATCACTTGGTCAGATGGTGTAATTCTTTTTCTCAGATTCATTTAAATCTGTTATAATGGCAGCCAATCCAGCACCTTTTTAATCTGGCTGTCCCAAAAATCCCAATCGTGTCCACCGGTTTCTTCATCCCACGTCACATCAATTCCCTTTGCCTGTAAGAAATCTCTGAATTCTTCATTTGCACTCATCAGATCATCCTGTGTGCCACAAGCCATGTACAATTGAGGGATCACTCTCTTTTGATTAAGCATTTCCTCAACTGCGATCCTGGGATTTAACTTTGTCTTAGATGCAGCTTCCAGATCATCAAACAATCCCAGATTGGCCTCCTGTGATAGATCATCAAATATATGCAATGCCGATGATAGTCCCGCAACATAACTAAATGTCTCCGAGAATACAATGCCATTACGTAATGCCCCATATCCTCCCATAGAAAGGCCAGCTAAGAACGTATCCTCTCGTCTGTCTGATAACGGAAACATTCGCCTTGTAATATCGACAAGTTCCTCTCCGATGAAGCTTTCGTAATCATTCCACGGAGTTCTGGATTTGAAATAAAAAGCATTATCTCCTGATGGCATTACCACCGCTAGATTTTTCTCCTCAGCCCACGTCTGAATCCTTGTCCTGCTCACCCAATCAGTATAGTTTCCCAAAAGTCCGTGTAATAGATAAAGGGTTTTAAACTTGTATCCTTGTGGCATTAAATATTTGTCAGCATCCGCATCAAACCGGTCTATCGGTAAGATCACATTGATCGGAACATTACGAAACAATGCCTTAGAAAGATAATTCACCTGAATCAGCGCCATACATATCCTCTCCTTATCTGTTAAAATATTAATATACGTTTGCAAAACTCTATTTTTTCTTTCTTGAGTTGTGCAGCTTTCATTGAGTTTTGTAATTACCTATAAGATATTAACCACTTAAGTATATCACATATTTTATATAAGTATATTTAATTTTGATAAGTGGCTGATGAAGGCGCTTTCTTTGACAATAGTTTTTTGTAATTCTTTATTGTCTTTTTATTTCCAGCCTTAAATACAATCTTTTCATGTGTCTTCGAGAAAGCTTTGTTTCCGACAGAGCTAATCTTTGTTCCTTTGAAAGTTACCTCTATCAACGATCTACATTGATAAAACGCCTGTTTTCCAATGGTTTTAACATTCTTTCCAATAATGACTTTCTTCATCAGATTTTTTTTGCATGCATTATTTCCGATGGAAGTTACCTTAAATTCCTGATTCTGATAAGTGACCGTTTCAGGAACAGTAAGGGTCTTCCCGGTTTTTACCGCCTTTACGAGTTTAACCTCATAATTGCCATCTGAGGCTTTAACAATCTTATATTGGTTCTTTTTGAACTTGAAGGTCATGTCCTTTTTAAATGTCTTTGCTGTTTCCTCAGCAGCCTCAGTGCTATTTTCTGTGGCAGGCGCTTGTGGCTGTTCCGTAGTTTGATTTGTCGCCGGTACGTTTGCCGTGTCACCCTTATTCTCAGCACCGGTCTTATCTTCGGATGTTACGTCTGTTTTATCTTTGTTGTCTATATCGGTTTTGTCCTTGCCGTCTGCGTCGGTTTTGTCTCCGGCTGTTACATCTGTTTTGTCGTCGGTGCTTTCATCCGTTTTATCTCCGATTGTCTCACCTGTTTTGTCGTCGGTGCTATCGTCTGTTTTATCCCCACCATCTTCGCCTGTTTCAGGAGTCTCTTTATCTGTATTTACCAGATCTTCAACTTCTTTCTTTGTTTCATAAGCAACGCCATCTGTGCACCCATAGGTCACATCATTCTCTACAGTAATATCCGGTGCCTGAATACCCTGACCCTTATTATTAAAGATCACATGCATAACAGATGTTGCCGTTCCCGGAATCTCGATCATCCACCAGCCGTCACCAATATAGTTAGCTTCCTGTCCCGGCCAGCTTCCAAGAGCCTCACTGTCACCCCAGACATAGGTATAAACATCTTCCCAATTGTCTTTATTGTAGAAGTAAACCTTTACAAATTCCTTCTCAATATTCAAAGAATCATACAGGGTTTCCTTATCTGTAAATGCTTCATCTGTTTCTGCACTGGTAGTTGTATAGTAGGTTGCTTCCGCATCATTTGGATGCACATCTGAAAGCTGTGTACCACCACCGTTAAAGATCAGATTAGCCTCTCCGGATTGCAATGCCTTGGTTGGCACATCCACAGAGTAAAGTCCCTCTCCAAGATCGGTCATTGAGGCACCGGGCCATCCACCCAGGCAGTTCTGATATGCATCGTTTTCAGACCATATATAGAGATTGACAGCTCCCCAGCCGTCCTCATCATAATAGTATACCTTAGAAACTTCCTCAACTTCAGGAGGATTCTCCAAAGCATATAATGCTTCTGCCTTGGAAGCGTATTTCTTACCGGTCTTGCCTACATAATAGCGGTTCTTGATATCATCCACCAAAAGATTACCGGTCTGGTCTTTGACGCCGTCTCCATCATCTCCAACAAAATTATTAAAGATAATATTAAGATTGGTACCAGGTGCTGC